>CAYYLI010000001.1:0-31071 GCA_964472595.1 uncultured Gammaproteobacteria bacterium
AGGTACTATTTCACCTCCCTCACCGGGATGCTTTTCACCTTTCCCTCACGGTACTGGTTCACTATCGATCATAAAAAGTATTTAGCCTTGGATCATAGTCGACCCAGCTTCATACGGGATTTCTCGAGTCCCGCACTACTTAAGAACAATTATATTAGAGTAATATTTTTTTTACCTACCGGGCTATCACCGTCTCTGGCTGAGCTTTCCAACTCATTTGGTTAAAAATATTATTTATGACTCTAACTCGTTTAATCTAAGAAACGAACACAACTGTCTTGCAACCCCCTATAAACATGTGGGCTTAGACCCTTCTACAACATCTCATTCACAAAAGTAAACTCAATTATTGCGCAGTTTATAAAGTTTAGGCTCTTCCCCTTCCGCTCGCCGCTACTAAGGGAATCATTATTATTATCTTTTCCTCCGGCTACTAAGATGTTTCAGTTCACCGGGTGCTCCCCCTCGCTAACGCGAGGGCATCCTGTCTTCAACAGGATAGGTTTCCCCATTCGGAAATCTACGGATCAAAGGTTGCTTGCCACCTCCCCGAAGCTTATCGCAGGCTGCTACGTCCTTCATCGTCTTTTTATGTCAAGGCATCCACCATATACTCTTAACGAGATTTTCTCACATTTTTGACTTTAAATTCAAAAATTTTTTGATTCTAAAATTTTATTGTTGAAATTGCGTAAAACAATAAAATTGTCATTCTATTATTAAGGTTCATTTAAATATTAATTTTCAAACATCATCTAAGGATGCTGTTCGAATTTTTAATATCTAATTTTTAAAATGGCAAAATGTTTTTACAAAAAGAAAAAACCGCACTAAAGCGGTCATTAAAAAAGCCCAACAAGACTTTTGACCGCTAAATCTTATTAGATGAAGATTTATAAATAGTAGACACTATTTTCTTGTAAATATATTTTGTCATAGACTGGTTAGAATTATAAGGTATTTTTAAAAGTATGTCAACACCCACAAAACCCCCGAAAAATAAGGGAAAAATCATCAAATAATTTAGGTATTTTTTATAAACAATTTAAAATAAAATAATTTATAAAATTATATAATATTTTAAGAAAATTAAAACTAATTTATTTATAAAAAAATGAAGCGAAAAAATATTAAAAAAAATAAAATAATTTTAATAGCCCTGAGCGCTATTTTTTTATCGACCCTACTTCTCTATTCCTATTTTTTGACATCCAGACAAAAAGAACTTCTAGTTTCTTTTATCGACTGTGGTCAAGCTGACTGTATTTTTATTAAATCTCCCAAAGGACAGCAAATAATAATTGATTTTGGTGATAATAAAGGATTAAAAGATTTAGACAAAAGAATTGGTTGGTGGAATAAGACTATTGATTTATTAATCATAACTCACCCCCACGATGATCATATTGCTGGCATGGTTAATATTATAAAAAAATATAAAGTAAAAAATATAATGTACACTGGAGTATTAGCCAGCTCTCCAATTTATACCGAATTATTAGAAATAATTAAACAGAAAAAAATACCCCTATTAATACCACAAAAAAACCAAACAATTTCCTTGGAGGAAAATTGCCATTTAAATATTCTATACCCTTTTGATAACTTACAAAATAAAGAAGTCGCTAATTTAAATAACAGCTCCATTGTCTCCCGACTAGAATGTTGGGGCTCTAGCTTTCTTTTTACCGGAGACGCCGAGATAGAAGCCGAAGATGAAATATTAAAACAAAATATTAATCTTAAAAGCGATGTTCTAAAAGCTGGCCACCACGGATCTATTACCTCTAATCAAGAAGAATTTTTAGAAAAAATAGGGGCCAAAATAGCTATTGTTATGGTTGGAGAAAATAATAAATTTAATCACCCTAGTCTTCGTACTCTCAAGCGGCTGGAAAGAATTGGGGCACAAATATTTCGCACTGACTTAAATGGGACTATTGATATTTTAAACAGAGGCCAAGGCCTAGAAATACAAAATTAAAAACAAGGTCACAAAACCTTGTCTTTAAAATATGCAAAATATTTACCAGATAAATCTAAATTTAAAAGTGTTAATTAAGCGCTAAATTATTATTTAAGAAATGTTGGGCTGTTTCAGAACTGATTATTTGTCTTTCATATAAATCTTTAACGCTACGTTCAAAACTAATCATACCCTCACTAGAATGAGTATTAATTACATTTTTAATTTGATTAATTTTTTGTTCTCGAATTAAATTGGCAATAGCTGGATTATTAATTAATAATTCTCTAATAGCAGTTCGGCCACCAGAAACTTTTGGCACTAAAACTTGAGAAATAACAGCTGACAAAACCAAGGATAATTGAGACTTAATTTGATTTTGTTGATAAGGTGGAAAAACATCAATGATACGGTCAATAGTTTGAGCAGCATTACAAGTATGCAAAGTCGCCAGCACCAAATGACCAGTTTCAGCCAAGGTAATAGCAGTTGAAATAGTTTCCAAATCACGCATTTCTCCCACCATAATAACGTTGGGATCTTGGCGTAAAACATGCTTTAAACCACTAGAGAAATTTGGCATGTCGGTTCCCAATTGTCTTTGAGTGATAACACTCTTATTAGATTTGAATAAAAATTCAATCGGATCTTCCAAAGTAACAACATTACAACTTAAATTATTATTAATATAGTCAATCATAGCAGCTAATGAAGTTGACTTTCCGCAACCAGTTGGGCCGGTAAGTAAAATTAAACCTTGTCTAGCATTTAATAAATCCTTTACTTTTTCTGGCATATCAATTTCTTCCAAGGTTGGATTTTTTTCAGGAATAATTCTGGCCACCATTTTAAAATGACCACGTTCATAAGATAAATTTATTCTGAAACGAGCTCCATCAAATTGATGAGAAATATCATAGTCCTTCTCTTTATAAAATCTTTTTAATTGGTCCTCGTTTAATATTTCTTTAATCAATTTATGAACACTACCAGAACTAACGATTCTTTCATTTTCTTTTCCTCCTAACAAATCATCCACATAAACAAAGGCGCCCTTCTTAGGAGCATTAGAGAATTCTTTAATACTATTTGTATTTTTTGCCTTTTTTTCTACAACAGTTAAATCCTCTCGAGCTGCCAGAGGGGCTAAATTATGAGATTCATCTAAAGTAAATAAATCTCCATCAATTCTAATCACTGGCGCCAGACCATGAACTAAATGCACGTCCGAAGCTCTATTAGCAATAGCTATTTGAAATATTTGATTAATATTCATAAAATTAAATATTTATAAATTAAAAGCATTTTTAATTTTAAGACCACTGTTTAGCTTCCAATCCTTTTTCGGCTGCGCTAGTTTGAGCCTCTTGTTTGGAAGTGCCATCTCCCACAGCTACTAACTCTTCATCTAAAAACAAACCAACAGTAAATTTTTTAGCATGATCAGGACCCTCCTCTTTCAAAACTTTGTAAGAAGGGGTAATACCACAAACTTCTTGCGAAACTTCTTGAAATCTAGATTTAGGATCAACATAAGCTTTTCTCTGAACAATATCGTCTAAATTTTTTACAATATTTTTGAAAATGAATTTTTTAGCCACTTCAATTCCCTGGTCCAAATAAATAGCCCCAATAATAGCTTCCACACTATTGGCTAAAATATATTGACGGGCTTTGGAGTCTTTGTCGCGTGATTCGCCCTTGGATAACATTAAATGTTTTTCAAAGTTTAATTCCTTGGCTACCTGAAATAACATTTTGGCATTAACCAAACTGGCTCGCCAATTAGTTAGTTCTCCTTCTGGTTTGTCTGGAAAATTAACATACAAAAATTCAGTAACAATAATTTCCAAAACTGCATCACCTAAAAATTCCAATCTTTCATTGTGCCCTACCTCGCAATCAGGATGCTCATTTAAATAAGAGCGGTGGGTTAGGGCTTGTTTAATTAAATCTTTATTTTTAAATTTGACGTCTATTATTTTTTCTAAGTCGTTTAATTTATACATATAAATTATTTTAGTTCTTGACCTTACTCTTCCTTTTTTTCAGCTGAAAGGTCTTTGGATTCAGCCTGAGAAGATTCTTCTTTTTTAGGAGTTGAAAGTTCCTCCTTTTTCTTTTTTAAATCTTCTGGCATGTCACTATATATTGAACCCAAAACTCCATTGATGAATTTGCCAGAAGAATCACCACCAAAATTTTTAGCTACTTCAATAGCTTCATTAATAGCCACTTTTGGTGGAATTGATGTTGAAAAAACCAATTCATAAATACCTAAACGTAATACATTTCTATCAATCCCGGTAATCTGGTCTATCGGCCATTCAGGAGCATATTTTTTGATATAATTATCAATATCATCAATATGTTCTGAAATACCGCTAATTAATTCCTTTACAAAACCACCGTCATCAAAATCCGGTGCGAAATTATCAAAATTCTCCTGCATGATCTCATCCAGGTTTTTGCTTTTTTTATTAAAATCCCATACAAACAAGGTTTGCATGGCTAATGTTCTTGATAAGTGTCTATTTGCCATAAATAAATAATAAACAAAATTAAAAGCACCTGATAGTGCCTTTAATTTTATTTCTTAGTTTTAGTAGTCTTAGTTTTAACTTGCAAAACTGTTTTTCCTTTGTAATTTCCGCAGAAACCACAAGCGCTATGAGGAGCTATCGCTTGACCACATTTTGGACAGGTTCCCAAAATCTTCTTTTTTAAAGCTTGATGTGAACGATTTTGCCCTACAGACGATCTAGTCTTTCTCTTTTTTGGTACAGACATATTTTTTTAATTAATATTTTATTTTTAATTTTTAAAAACTCAATATAATCCAGTATAATTGAAAAATAAAGATTAGTCAATTTCAAGAAAAAAGAGGCAAAATTGCCTCTTTTCTTTTAAGCAAATTTTTTAACAATTTTATCAAATTCATCTTTTTCAATAGTTTCTTTCTTAAGTAATACTTTTACTATTTCCTCTAAACATTCTCGATTTTCTCGCAAAATCTTTTCCGCTCTAATTTCTCCTTCCTTAATTATCTCAGAAATTTCTTCATCAATCTTTTCTGCTATTTTTTCACTATAATCTCTTTGTTCATGAATTTCCCTGCCTAAGAAAATCATTTCTTCTTTTTCACCAAAAGTTCTAAGACCCAAACGATTACTCATGCCATAATCAGTAATTAAGTGGCGAGCTAAATTGGTTGCTCGTCTTAAATCAGAAGTGGCCCCGGTAGTAACTTGGCCCAAAATATTTCTCTCAGTCAAATTCCCAGCTAACAAAACAGCAATCTCATCTAAGAAATAATCTTTGGTATACAGTCTCTTATCACTGCTGGGCAATTTCAAAGTATAACCACCCGCTTGGCCACGAGCAATAATTGATATTTTGTGCACTGGATCAGCTAAAGGCGAAAAATGAGCCACCAAAGCATGGCCAGCTTCGTGATAAGCAATTACTTTTTTTTCTTCCTCACTAATCACTCGACTACGTCTCTCTGGCCCCATCATTACTTTTTCAATAGCCTCAAAAATATCAAGTAATTCAATAACCTTTTTATCTTGTCGAGCCGCTAAAATAGCACCCTCATTTAAAACATTAGCTAAATCAGCTCCGGAAAATCCTGGTGTTCTTTCAGCAATTTTTTTCAAATCAATACTTTTATCCAATGGTTTTTTCTTGGCGTGAACTTGTAGAATCTCCTCTCTATCTTTTAGATCGGGAGAATCAATCATCACTTGTCTATCAAAACGACCTGGGCGAAGCAAAGCTGGATCTAACACATCCGGCCTATTAGTTGCTGCTACCACAATAATATTTACATTAGATTCAAAACCATCCATTTCTACCAATATTTGGTTTAAAGTCTGTTCTCTTTCATCATGTGAGCCACCAAGACCTGCTCCACGACGACGACCGACAGCATCTATTTCATCAATAAAGACAATGCAAGGAGAATTCTTTTTAGCTTTTTGAAAAAGTGAACGAACACGAGAGGCTCCAACACCCACAAACATTTCTACAAATTCAGAACCAGAGATACTATAAAAAGGAACATTGGCCTCACCCGCAACAGCTTTAGCCATTAAAGTTTTTCCAGTTCCAGGACTACCTAAAAGTAATACACCTTTAGGAATTCTGGCTCCCAAGTCGTGAAACTTTTTGGGTTGGCGTAAAAACTCTACTATTTCAGATAATTCTTGTTTAGCTTCTTTAGCTCCAGCTACATCAGCAAAAGTAATCTTGTTTTTTGAACTATTATCAAATTCTCGTGCCTGTGACTGACCGAACATCATAGCTTTGGAGTTGGCACCAGCTACATTGCGCATCATAAAATACAAGAAAATAACAACTAAAATAAAAGGTAAAATAAACGGCAACCATGAAATTAATAAAGTTCCAAAGCTATCATCTTCCTTGACCACAATTTTAAAACGAGAAATCTTTTCTGGATTAACCGCTAAATTATTTAAAAGAGATGACAGTGACTCACCACTTTCTTTTTTAACAATTTTTTTATCGCCTGAATTTAAAATAATATTAATATTATTTCCTGTGACTGCCACTTCTGAAATCTGTTCATCATTAATCAAGGCTACAAAATCATTAACACCAATATTTTCTGGCTTTTTATTTTTACCAGAAAAAAAACTAAGCAGAGTTGCCAGTATTAAAAAAATAAAAACAAAAAGCAAAAAATTCTTAAAAAAATTCTTCATAATATTTATAAATATTAATTAATTATTACTTCTATAATTATATAATAATTTTCACTTAAAAACAAATGAGGGTCGAAACCCTCATTTGTATTTAATCTGTTTAAAATATTTTTTACTCCCTATTCTTCACTTTTAACAACCTTCTTTTTGCTAGCTGTTTTTTTGTCTTCTGCTTCTGTTTCTACCTCAGATTCTTCCTTGCCCCCTTCTTTGGCTTCAGCATCTTTCTTTCCTTTTTTGCCCTCTTTAACAATCTTCAAGCCTAAGCGGTGGTCAGAAGGAGAAACTGATAAAATTTCAAAGTCTAATTCATCACCAGCCTTGAATAAATCAGCAATTTTTTCCTTAGCACCCATTCCTAATTGAGTAATATGAGCTAAACCATGAATTTCTTCATCTAATTTAACGAATAAACCAAAAGGATTAATTTTCAAGATTTGTCCTTTAACAACTTGTCCAATTTGGTATTTTTCAACTGCTTTTTTCCAAGGATCTTCTACAATCTTTTTAGCACTCAAGAAAATTTTATTATTGTCTAGGTTTACAATTTCAGCTTTAATAAGATCTCCGACTTTATAAATTTTTTCTGGAGAATCAATTCTTTGCCAAGCTAATTCAGAAATATGAATTAAACCTTCCATGCCTTCACCAAATGAAATAAAGACACCAAAATTGGTTACAGCTGAGATTTTTCCATCAACCACCATACCAACTTTATATTTATCAATAATGTGTTTTTGTTTTTTGTTCCAAACATCTTTTTCACTGAAAATAATTTTGTCAGATTCTGTTCCTAAATTAATAACATTTACTTCAAAATCTTGACCAACAAAAGATTTCAATTTTTCTAATATTTTTTGTTTGTCGCCTCCGCTAACTCTAGGATAATTTTCTGGAGAAAGTTGAGAAACTGGTAAGAACCCTGGAATTTGATGATACCTAACAAGCAATCCGCCTTTGTTAGCATCAATAATTCTAACTTTAACAATTTCACGATTCTTTAAAGCTTCTTCTAATTTAAGCCAAGCCTTTTCTTGACCAGCTTGTTTAAATGATAACTCCAAATCACCATTTTCGTTTTCTTCATCAATAACAGTTGCCTCTACTTCGTCTCCTGCTTTTAAATTGGCAAATTCTTCAGCCTCAAAATATAATTCTGGGCCACGAACAATACCAATAAAAATACCACCAATATCCAAACGAACTTCGGATTTAGAAGCAGCAATAACTTTACCAATAACAATGTCGCCAATTTTTGGAATATTTATTTTGTCTTGCTCTAACAAAGCTTCCAAAATATGACTATTTTTCTTTTCTTCACTCATATTAAATAAAAAAAGATGAGTTAACCTTCTCTTTTAAAAAGTAGAAAGTCCCCAAACACCTTGCGATTTGGGATATTTATAAAAGGCTTAATTTAATTGTGAACAAATTATATAATATTATTTTAAAAAAAGCAAGAGCTATTTCTAAACCTTTTTAGACCGCAAATAATTAGACAAAAAAACAAATAATGACTATAATTAATGATATAAATAGAATTAATTAGAAAAAAATGAAAAAAGCTTTCTTTACCTTTTTGAAAGGCGTGGCCATGGGCACGGTTGATATTATCCCGGGAGTTTCTGGCGGAACAATGGCTTTAATACTCAAAATCTACGACAAAATTATCGACCAATTACAAAAAATAAACTTAGTTTTATTAAAAAACTTTCTGAGAGGACGTTTTCAATTAGTTTTTGCTCAAATTGACCTGCGATTTTTATTAGCTTTAATACTAGGTATCGGAACCGCTATTATGAGCTTGGCCCACATTATTAGTTGGGGCTTAGAAAAATACCCAATTTATTTATTCAGTTTGTTTTTTGGTTTAATAATTGCTTCTTCAATCTTATTAATTCCTAGAAAAAATATAAAAGGGGCTTCTATAATATTTTTAATCTTAGGTTTTATTATTGCTTGGATAATTACCTCTTTGACATCAGCTAATACTCCAGAAAATTATGCTTTCATATTTCTAAGCGGATCTATTGCTATTTGCGCTATGATACTCCCAGGAATTAGCGGATCTTTCGTGCTTTTACTTTTAGGAAAATATGAATTCATTTTAAACACTATCAAAAATCCATTTATTTTAAATAATCTAATTATTATAATTATTTTTATTCTGGGTTGTATTATTGGATTATTAGCATTTTCTCGCCTTTTAAATTTTCTTCTAAAAAAATATTATACTCCAACCTTAATGCTTTTGATTGGTTTTATGCTTGGATCACTTAATAAAATCTGGCCCTTCAAAATAGCGCAAAAAAATGTTTGGCCAAATATCAACCAAGAATTTTTTATTGCTCTCGGATTAGCTATCCTAGGAATTATTATTGGCTACTTCTTGAGCAAGGTTAAAAAGGAAAAAGAATAACAAAAAAATATAAACAAAAAGAGGTTAATTTAATTTAGCCTCTTTTTTATTTTATTAAAATAAATATTAAACCTTAATAACTACCGGAAGAACCATGGGGCGACGCTTGGTGGAAGTAAATAAGAATTGTCCAATTTCATTTCTAATCTTATTTTTTACATAGTCATCATCAGCTGGGGTTTTGGAATTTTTATCCTTAGCGATAACCTTAACCTTAGCTCTCGTTTTTTCAATTAAGTCACGATTTTCCTTCATATAAATAAAACCACGAGAAATTAGATCCGGGCTACCAATTAAATCACCAGTCTTAGAATCAATAGTAACAATAACCACAATCATACCATCTTCAGCCATAACTCGACGATCACGCAAGACTATACCGGAGACATCGCCTACTCCCAAACCATCAACCATCACATAATCAGTTGGCACTTTTTCCTTGGTAAGCTCACCTAAAATTTCATATTTTTTCTCACCAATATTTTTCATACCTTTTTTAAATGACACTACTTGACCATTATCAGCTACAAAAATATTTTCTTTAGGAATACCAATCTGCTCGGCTAATTCCGCGTGAGCTCGAAGCATATAATGGTTTGCTTCAATTGGCATAAAATATTGGGGTTTAACTAAGCGCATCATCAATTTCAAATCCTCAGCTTTAGCGTGTCCACCAGCATGAATGTCCATCATTTTGTAATGAATAATTTTAGCTCCTTGACGCACTACAGCATCCATCAAGTTTTGGATACTACGTTCATTGCCAGGAATAACCGAAGAAGAGAAAATAACGGTATCACCTTGCTTAATACGAACCACACGATGTTCGCCATTAACCACTCGAGATAAGAAAGCATTACTTTCACCCTGAGCTCCAGTACCAATAATTATAATTTTATCATCTTTAACGCGAGACAAATCCTTATCTTCAATCAAAATTCTAGGATCAAATTTTAAATAACCAATTTTGTGAGCCACTTCTACGTTGTCATTCATACTACGACCCTGAAGTGAAACTCGACGACCATATTTTTTTGCTAAATCAAAAATCTTTTGCACACGACTAAGTTGAGAAGCAAAAGTTCCAATAATAATTCGACCCTCAATCTTTTCAAACAATTTTCCCATTTCATCTCCAATAGCTGATTCTGAAATCTGATATCCAGGATGAGTGGCATCAGTTGAGTCAGACATTAAAAGCAAAATATTTTCTGCGCCTAATTGGGCGATGCGATTTAAGTCGGCTGGTTTATCATTAACTGGAGAAAAATCAATTTTAAAATCACCTGTATGAATAACTTTTCCTAAAGGCGTTTTGACAATAATTGCAAAACAATCGGGGATAGAATGATTAACTCTTAAAAATTCAACTTGAATATTATCAGAAACTTTCACAGTATCTAATTCAGTAATTTCTTTAATTTTCAAAACTGGCGCTTTTTTAAATTCAGCAATTCTCTTTTGCACCAAACCAGCAGTCATTTTTCCCATAAACATTGGGGGGTTACCGATCTCTCCCATAATATGTGGAATACCACCAATATGGTCAAAATGTCCGTGAGTGATAAAGACGGCTTTCACCCAATCTTTTTTATCTTCCAAATAAGAGACATTAGGAATAATATAATCAATTCCTGGCATATCTTCTTCTGGAAACTGCAGGCCCATATCAATAATAATAATTTCTTTTTCATATTCTATTAGGGTCATGTTTCGTCCCACCTCCTCCAATCCGCCGAGAACCATAACGCGTAATTTCCCAATTGAGCTTTGGCTTTTAATTGTCATTGGAGTTCTAGGGCTAGCAAAAGTAGAGCGACTTCTTGCGTTACTAGAATTATCAGGATTCACTGATCTGTTTAAAACATTACTTCCTCTAAAAGTAGTGCTAGTTCTGGAAGTATTATTTCTAAAATTACTTGCTCTATTATAATTTGTTTTACTTGTCGGAGCAGAAGAGCTAGAACTGCTTCTTCGACTCAACAAAGAATTCTCAGACTTATTTTGGTCCGAGGAATAATTTTTGTACCTAGTTATCATATTTAATTTTTTTTAAAAGTTAAGGA
The DNA here is from genome assembly GCA_964472595.1 of uncultured Gammaproteobacteria bacterium. Classification (GTDB taxonomy): domain Bacteria; phylum Patescibacteriota; class Patescibacteriia; order Patescibacteriales; family UBA12465. The sequence continues at coordinate 11,179 of CAYYLI010000001.1, forward strand.
AATTTTTATCTTCCACTTAACGAAGTTTTAATTTTTTATTAGTTTTTATATACCAATGAGAAATATTATTGAAACGATCGGCTGGATTTAAGATACTATTGAAATCAAAGCCTTTTATTTTTTTATTCTGCACATAAGTATAACTGGGATAGTATAAAAAGATATTAGGATAATCTTTATATAATAATTCCTGAAATTTTTTGTATTTGGCAACACGATCATCTTGGCTCAAAGAAAGTCTTGCTTCTTCCAATAATTTATCAACGTCTTTATTTTTATACTCTGAAATATTTAAACCACTATTTGAAATTTGAGATGAATGCCAAAATGCATAATTATCCTGATCACCACCTAAAACTTGGCTCAAAAGCAACGCTTGAAAATCTTTTTTGGCTACAATATCAGATTGAATTTGAGCTGGAGTAATTGTTTTAATAGTAGTTCGAACTCCTATTTTCTCCCAAGACAATTTAATAAAGTCAGCTACCAAGATATTATCTGTTAAATCAACGGTTGTTAATTCAATTGCTAAATAATCATACTTTTTACTAGCGTCACTTGATTTTTTAAAGCGCCACAAACCAGTCAAATTATCGGCTTCAGAATTATATCTTTCTAAAATATTTTTCTTAACTTCAATATTAGGAATATCTTTTATAACTTGATTCTTTTCTTCTATTTTAGAATTTATTTCATTTAAATCAGTTCCCGCTTCAGATAATTCCTTTTTTTGATTTTCCAAATTTTGCCAATCCTTAATAACTGAAATTTCTTCAGCCTTAAACTCAATTAAAGACCAAGCTGCTTCATTTAAATAATTATTAGCTTCATCATAATTATATAAAACCTTTTCAATTTCATCGTTATATGAAGGGCTGTTTGGCAAAATAGGGCTATCAGCTACTGAAGCATTACCAGAAAAAATTTCATCACAAATTTTATTCTTATCGATGGCTTTAGCTAAAGCTTGGCGCAAGGCCTTATTAGCTAAAACTGAATTTTTCTTTTGATTAAAGAAAATAGAAGAAATTTGTGGTAAATTTAAGCGATTAAAATTCAGAGAGCTTTTAGAAACCACGTCGGAACGTAAACTATAGGGCAAATAGCTAATCCCGTTAATTTGATTATTATTTAAAGCCGAAATCAATTCATTATAATTGCTATAAAACTTTAAAATAATTTTTTCAATATAAGGCGCTTGCTCATAATAATCTTCGTTGGCTACTAAAATAAATTCTTTAATATCTCCCGACTTGGTTTTAGTTAAAGATTTAAATTTGTAAGGGCCAGAACCAATTGGCTTGATATTAAGTTCATGTAAAAAAGCATTGGAAGGAGCTACATCTAGCCACAAATTTTGTGGCAAAATTCCAAAAGTCAAAACATCCAAAAAAGAAGAATAAGATTCTTTTAAAATAATCTTAAAAGAATATTCATCGTCAATTTGAATTGAGGCTCCCACCAAAGATGATCTTAGTGGTGAACCATATTCAGAGTTTTTTATAGACTCAATAGTAAAAACAATATCAGCTGAAGTCAGCTGTTCGCCATTATGCCACTTAACATTATTTTTAATCTTGAAGCTATACTCCAAACCATTATCACTAATAGAATACTCCTCTACTAAATCGTTGACAACATTGCCGCTAGCATCTCTCTTGAATAAAGAAGAAAAAATCAAACGACTAATATCAGAGTCTACATCGCGCGCTGAATCATATAAGGGATTAATATTCTTAGGAGCGCCTAATAGACCCTCAGCATATTCTCCACCTTTTTGCGGATAGATAATAATATTTCTTTTATAAAAACCCACCAACCAAATAATTCCAGCGACAGCAATAACTAATAATAAAATATTTAAAATTATTTTTTCTTTAACACTAAGAACTTTTTTAGCATGCTTTATCTGACTAATATTTGGAATTTTTTTAGGTGACAGGGAATATAATAATTTTTTATCCAAACCATCATAATCATAACCAACGCTGCTTTCGGTCTCATCATTTTTTTTCTTTTTTTTCCAAAACAAAAAAGAAAAAGATAGAGGCTGGCCCTGCTTCTTTTTCTTAAAAACAAAACTTTTTTGTTTTTTAGATGAGTTCATCAGATTCACAATTCTCTTTTAAGTTTATTATTATAGTAAAATTGAACCTAGAGAGATGGCGAAAAATAATACCGCCAAAATAATAGTTGCAATAAAAAGCTTCTTCTCAATACCTCTCTTGGTCAAGAAAACAGCATTATTACCACCGAAAACACCACCCAAAGCGGCTCCTTTGTTTTGAAGTAAAATAACAACAATTAACAACACTGATATCACGATTTGAATTATTTTTAATTCGTTCATAATCCTAAAAATTATTTATTACTTACCTTTTCTACGATATTAGCTAAAACTTTTTTATTATTAACAGCTAAGTCAGCTAAAATTTTACGATCAATTTCAATTTTGTTAGCTTTCAAAGACCCCATGAATTTAGAATAAGAAAGTCCATGCTCTCTAACAAAAGCATTGATTTTTATTTGCCACAAACCACGATTAACTCTTTTTTTCTTACGACGGTCAACAAAAGCGTGAGCTCCGGCTTTGGTTTGAGCAGTAGTAGCTAGTTTAATAAGTTTTTTTCGGCCCCATTGAAAACCCTTAACCTTTTTTAAAAGATTGCGACGTCTCTTGACATGTGTGGTACCTCTTTTCACTCTTGGCATATATTTCTTGCAAAATTAATAATAAATTAGTTGTAAGGGGTTAAAATTTTTACTGTCTTAACCAAAGTTTTGGTCAATTTTAAATCCCTGCGCTTCTTTCTAGTGGTGTTGCCAGATTCTCCTGAATTGAAATGGCCTTGTCCACCTTTACGATGCATTACTTTGTCTTTGGCTGTTCTAGTAAATCTCTTACTAGTAGCCTTGTGTGTCTTAATTTTCGGCATATGAATAAATATAAAAGCTAAAAAAACAGGTAATCAAACCTGATTTTAACTAATCTTACTTTTTATTAGTTAATATCATAGTATAGCCTCCTGGCATTCTTGTCAAGGGCTGTTCTTCAAATAATTGAATTTCCGGCTTATTTCTTAGGTTTTGGGAAAATTCCTCCATAACTTCACGAGCTTTTTCAAAATGCTGTCTCTCTCTACCTCGCAAAACCATATCAACCTTAATCTTATTACTTTTTAACAAAAACTTGTAGGCCTGTTCAGCTCTGATATTTAAATCATGCGCCCCGATACGAAGAGATAGGCGAATGCTCTTAGTTTCAACCTTTTTTTGTAAAACTTTCTGCTTATGTTGTTTTTTCTCTTGTTCGTATTTAAACTGACCTAAATCTAAAATTTTAGCTACTGGAATATCAGCTTTAGGGTTGACCTCCACCAAATCTAATTCAGCTTCTCTAGCCATTTCCAAAGCTTGAGCAGTATCAATTACCCCAACATTTTCCCCTTCTTCATTAATCAAAAAAACCTTCTCAGCTAGAATCTTTTCATTAACATTAAATTGTTTCTCGCTCTTGGTTTTATCAACCTTGGGAAATCTAAACTTTCTTCTCATTTTTTAAAAAATTAATTTTAATTACTTAAGCTAAAATTGGAGCGGGTAACGGGAATTGAACCCGTCTCTCGACCTTGGCAAGGTCGCATAATAGCCACTATACGATACCCGCAAGTGTGCCGCGAGGGAGAATCGAACTCCCACGATATCGCTATCACTGGATTTTAAGTCCAGCGCGTCTACCAGTTCCGCCATCGCGGCATAAAATTTAAGTGGAGATGACGGGAATTGAACCCGTGTCTAACAAGTTTTTTTAAATACTTTTACAAAATTAGCTTGATTAAAGTTTAATCATTATTTTAAAAATCAAGCGAAATAAAATAATGACGATTTACCTAATCTTTTGGTTTATTAGGGGTAACGCCCAAAAAACCTATCCCTATAAATAACACCGGTTAACGGTTATAAGGAGTCACCGGACCGATGGCCGCCGCTATTTATTAAGCAGCAACAGATGCGAAAGCTGGGACTTTCCATGAGAAAGCAGCTTTAGCAATAGTGTTTTTTACACTTATGTTTTGAATGTTTTTAGGTAGACATTCTCTACCTTTTGCATATTTAAAAAGAGTCTCATTATCGAAGCCAAGTCATCCCCTATTAAACTTACTTAAAAGCTTCCTTAATTTTCTTCTTCATGATTGTTTTAATGTACTTGTCAGTGTCCTTTTTTTTCAAATCCTCCCTTTTATCAAAGGCCTTTTTACCCTTAACTAAAGCCACCTCCAGCTTAATAAAACTGTTCTTAGTATATAACTTAATAGGAATAACTGTCAAGCCCTTTTCTTGTTTTTTGCCTACTAAATAATCCAGCTCTTTTTTTCTCAACAAAATCTGTCGTGGTCGTTCTGGATTATATTCTTCTTTCTTGCCAGCCGGTTTATATAAAGGAACATAAGAAGAAATTAGATAAGCTTCATTATTATTATTTTTATTAGTTTTAAAAGAAATATATGAACCTTTTAAATTAGCCTGTCCGGCACGAATTGTTTTTACCTCGTAGCCAAACAAAACCAGGCCAGCTTCATAAGTTTCTAAAATCTGGTAATCAAAAGTTGCTTTTTTATTTAAAGCTAATATTTTCATAAAATTATCCAGATCAAAAAAATTAATAAATTACTTTTCGCTTGAATTCCATTTTTTCAAATTTTCTACAATTTCTTGATTCAAGAAAAAATTACTAACATAAGAACGATAACCTGGACTACTAATACTTTTTACAGCTTCAGCATCTTGAGCATAACGATTTTTTAAAGCTTCAATTTCTTTATCAATTTTAGTTTCATCTGCTTTAATATTTTCCAGTTTAGCAATTTCCTTGAAAATTAAGGCGCTTTTTACTCTTTTTACAGCTGTTGGCATCATTTCTAACATTAATTGATCATAATTTTTACCAACACTCTTTAAATAATCTTCAAAACGTCCGCCCTGAGAAACAACATTTTGCTCAATCTCTCGCATCATTATTTCGGATTCGTTTTTAATTAAATTTTCTGCAATATCACCAAATTTAGAGTTGTCAATAATCTTATCAATAATTTGAACTTCCAATTTTTGATCAGCTTCTTTTTGTTTTTGATCAGAAATAGTTTTGTTTAAATTTTCCTTTAAATCACTTACATTATTGAATCTAAACATTTTAGCCAAGTCATCATCAATAGCTGGAATTTCTCTATTATACACTTCTTTAATTTCTATTTTAAATTCAACTTTTTTGCCAGCTAAATTCTTTTGAAAATGCTCTGCTGGATAAACAATACTAAAATCTTTTGTCTCACCTTTTTTTAAGCCAATTAAATTTTTATCAAAACCATCAACAAAGTAATTTTTTCCAATAATAACTGTCACTTCTGGATTTTGCCCATCTTCTACTGGCACCTTATCCAAGAATAAATTGACTGATGTAATTACCTTGTCACCATCTTTTACAGCCTCTTTGGAAATGCTTTCTTTAGCTCGCATTTCTAATAAATCATTAATAACTTTTTCTACTTCAGCTTCTTCTACTTTTACTTTCTCATTCTTAAAAGCAAAATCTTTGTAAGCACCAAGTTTTATCTCTGGCAAAACATTAACTTTAATTTTGTATTCCATCGGATTACCTGGAGCCAACTTGGCAATATCAACCTCTGGTTGGCCAACAATTTCTTTGTCTGTAATATTTTCATCAATAACTGAAAAAATTTGTTTATTAATTAATAAACGAGAAGCTTCTTCTAAAATAGCCATCTCACCAATTTTTTGCTTTAGTACATCAGCTGGAACTTTTCCTGGACGGAATCCTTCAATCTTGATCTCCTTAGATAATGATTCAGCTCCCTTAGAAATATATGGAGCTAATTCCTCCACTGAAACTTCAACTAATAATTCGATTTGTGATTTTTCTAAATCTTTTCTTGTTACTTTCATATTTTACTGTTAATAATAAATTAAATACAAAATTATCCTTATAATTTAAAGATAATTCTATTATATCAGACTTTTTAAAAATAAAAAACCTAAATACTTTAGCTTAAAGATATTAATTTAAAGACTAAGATAAGTCAAGAAAAAAGATAGGGGATATTATCCCCTATCTTTATAATATCTCACCTATTTTCCTTATAGTAATAAACCGATGATAAGCAAAGCTACAATGTTAATGATTTTAATCATAGGATTGATAGCTGGACCAGCAGTATCTTTGTAAGGATCACCAACAGTATCACCAGTAACAGCAGCCTTGTGAGCGTCTGAACCCTTTCCTCCAAAGTGACCTGATTCAATATACTTTTTAGCATTGTCCCAAGCACCACCACCTGAAGTCATAGAAATAGCGACAAAAATTCCAGTAACGATAGATCCGATCAGAAGACCGCCTAAAGCTTCAACTCCTAATAAGAAACCAATAATGATTGGAGCTACTACTGGAATAATAGCTGGAAGTATCATCGCTTTCAAAGCTGACTTGGTAACGATATCTACAGTTCTGCCATAATCTGGTTTTTGTGAACCATCCATAATCCCTGGTTTTTCTTTGAATTGAGCTCTAACATCTTCTACTACCGAACCAGCTGATTTTCCAACCGCTTTCATAGCTAAAGCGCCAAAGTAATATGGCAAAAGCCCACCAATGAATAAACCAACTAAAACATTAGGGTTATCAATAGCGAACACAAACTTTTCTCCGGCCTTGTGAGTAAAGTCAGCAAATAAAACTAAAGTAGCCAAAGCAGCACTACCAATAGCGTAACCCTTGGTAACAGCTTTAGTAGTGTTTCCAACAGCATCAAGTGGATCAGTTACATTTCTCACATCTTCACTTAATTCTGCCATCTCAGCAATACCTCCAGCATTATCAGTAATTGGTCCATAGGAATCAATGGCTACGATAATACCAGCCATAGAAAGCATAGATACAGCAGCGATAGCAACACCGTAAATTCCAGCTAAAGAATATGAACCTAAAATAGCAGCTGCGATAACTACAACTGGCCACATAGTTGATTTCATAGAAACAGCTAAACCAGCAATAACGTTTGTTCCATGTCCGGTTTTAGAAGCTTCAGCAATGCTCTTTACTGGAGCATATTTAGTTGAAGTATAATATTCAGTAATAACTACCATTAAAGCAGTAACTACTAAACCAATCAAAGCGCTAAGATAAATATTTACAAATGAAAAAACTTGGTTGTCTTCCATTAACCATTTAGTAATTGGATAAAAAGCAATAGCTGAAATTAATCCGGCAGCAATTAATCCTTTATATAAGGCTCGCATGATGTTTTGTTTTTTCCCTAAACGAATAAAGAACACACCAATAATTGAAGCAAAAATTGAAACAGCTCCCAAGAATAATGGGAACAATATTGCTACATGAGATCCTGGTAAAAAGATAGAACCCAAAACCATAGCAGCAATAGAAGTTACAGCATAAGTTTCAAATAAGTCAGCCGCCATACCAGCACAATCACCAACATTATCACCAACGTTATCAGCAATAACAGCTGGATTTCTAGGATCATCTTCTGGAATATCAGCTTCAACTTTTCCTACTAAATCAGCTCCAACGTCTGCTGCTTTAGTATAGATACCTCCACCTAAACGAGCAAAGATTGAAATTAAAGAACCACCAAAACCAAAACCGATCAAGGCTTGTAAATCTTTAGTTAAGAAATAAAAAACAGAAGTTCCAAGTAAAGCTAAACCTACTACCAAAAAACCAGTAATACTACCACCTTTAACTGCTACATTCAAAGCCTTTTTTAAACCACCTTTAGCAGCTTCAGTAGTTCTAACATTGGCACGAACACTAATATGCATTCCAATATAACCAGCCACAGCTGAAAGAACCGCACCAGTCAAGAAAGCTAAAGCAGTTTTCATTCCTAGAGAAGGAATAAAAATGATAGCTACAAAAAGAAGAACAGCCACAATCGCTACAGTTTTGTACTGGCGATTTAAGAAAGCCTTGGCTCCAGCTTGAATAGCTTGAGCAATTTCTTGCATTTTAGCGTCACCTTTTGGTAAGCGCATGATTGAAGCAATAAGAATTGCTCCAAAGATTATAGCCACAAGTGAAGAGGCTACAATGAAGATTTCCATCATAACTTTTTAAAATTAATTTTAAAATTATTTTTTATTTTTTTTATCAACTACTTTTTTTTCTTTTTTAACGCTTTTCTTTTTTTCAACCGGTGCTTCTTCCACAAGCTCTTCTTCAGTTACTTCCTCAACATTTTCTGTTTTAATAATTTCACCATCAATCCCTTGAGCAATAATATCAATTTTCCAACCAGTTAAACGAGCAGCCAATCTAACATTTTGCCCAGCCTTACCAATAGCCAAAGATAATTTATCTTCCGAAACTTTAACAATAGCTTTTTTGTTAGCCTTATCAATATCAATGCTAATAATTTTAGCTGGAGCTAAAGCGTTGCTAATATATTTAGCTGGATCATCACTGTATTCAATAATATCAACCTTTTCTCCTCCCAATTCACTAATAATAGTTTGAATACGAACACCTCTTTGGCCAACACAGGAACCAACTGGATCAATATTTTCTTCTTCAGAGTGAATAGCTACTTTGGAACGAGAACCAGCTTCACGGGCAATATTTTTTATTTCTACCAAACCATTGGCAATTTCTGGAATTTCCATAGTAAAAATTTGGCGAACAATTTCTTCAGAGCGACGAGACAAAACAATCTCAGCACCACGAATCCCAGAACGAACCTCTTTTACATAGACTTTAATTCTAGCTCCAATTTCATATCTTTCACCATAAATTTGCTCTTCCATTGGTAAAATACCAATCGCTTTTTCTAAATCAACAAAAACTAAGCGACCTTCTGCTCTTTGTACCACTCCATTAACAACAACTCCTTCCTGATCTTTAAATTCATTAAAGACTGTTTCTTTTTCAATTTCTCTAATTTTTTGAATAATAACTTGTTTAGCGGTTTGAGCAGCCATACGTCCATAACCTTCCGGTTCTTCTAAATCAAAAATAATTTCCTCCCCCAATTTTGCGCCTTTTTTAATTAAAAGAGCATCTTTTAATTGAATATCCGTTTTAGGATTAAATTTTCTTTCAAACTCCTCGCCTTCTTCTTTAACCTCCAGTTCTTCTCTTTTATGTCTATTATCCTCTCTTTCTTTTTTATCCAAACCTAATTCTCTTCTTTTTTCGGCTTCTTCCAATTCTTTTTGCTCTTCCTCGGTCAAATCTTCAACCACGGTTTTAACATCATAAATTTTGGATTTTCCGCTTTCAGGACTGAATTTTACTTTAATATTTTGTAATTTATTGCCATAATCTTTACGATAGGCTGCAGCTAAAGAAGCTTCAATAGCTGAAATTACCAAATCATATTCAATCTTCTTTTCTTCGCACACCTGCTTGATGGCGCTTATTAATTCTGACATAATTTTGTTCTTATTTTATTAATAATCTTAAAATAATTGAATTATTTTAAAACCCTAAATTAAAAGCTAATTGTATTATCAATTAGCTTTAAGTATTTATATAATAATGTATTTTTCAAAAAAAAGCAATATCTTGAGAAATTCGGTCAAAGCTATTGGACGTAAACTGGATTTAAATAATTTAAATCATTTTTAGCGATTGAATTCATTCTGGCCATTATAAATATGGTGACTGACCAAGAAAGAAGAATAATAACCAAACCAATAACAGCGTTCTTCAAAATAGCTTGAGCTGACTTCACTTGATCTTCACTACCTCCAGCAGTCATCCATTTAAAACCAGCAAATACTATCAAAATCAGACAAAGAATGCCTAAAAATGATAAAATTAAATTTATAATTTTTACCACCTTATATCTAATATCCTCTGTTGCCGGATTATCGCCGTAAGCCGAGCCAATTTCTGTCATACCAATTTGTCCTCCCCAAGAAGACCCAGCTACGGCCAGTTTATTAACTACTACAAAATTAAAAGATAAAGCTAACAAAATGAATAAAAAAATATTTTTCGCTTTTTTCATAAATTTATGATAAGATTTTATTGAAAGAAAATTTTAATTAAGTTCAAAATTTCTTTATCTAAATTATATCTTATTTTTCTAAAAAAAACAAATGGAATTAAAACAGAAAATTGCTTATAACACCGTAGTCCAAATTATTGGCAAGGCTTTATCCACTCTTTTGGGTGTTATTTCCTTGGCAATCATGACTCGCTATTTAAAGACGACTGGCTTTGGCGAATACTCTACTATTATTAATTTCGTCTCCTTTTTTGCTATGTCAGCCGATTTGGGTCTAACTTTAATTAGCGCTCAAATGATTAGTAACCCCAACGAAAATCAAAACAAAATGTTAAGCAATTTATTTTCTCTACGCCTGGTCTCAGCCCTATTGCTTTTAGGTTTGGCTCCACTGACAGTAATGTTCTTCCCTTATAGTCCTATAATAAAAATCGGGGTATTAATTGCTACGGTTTCATACCTTTTTCCAGCTCTTAATCAAATAATAATTGCTCTTTTTCAAAAAACCTTGAAAATGGAAAGAGCAATGCTAGCTGAGGTTGGTGGAAAAGTTTTTTTAGTAATAGCTATGTTTATAGCTATTAAAATAGATAGTGGCCTAAACGGAATATTATGGGTTTCAGTCTTTAGTGCCGGTGTTGGATTTATTTTGAATTGGTTTTTAAGCAAAAAAGAGGCTAAAATTAAATTAGAATTTGATTTTACTGTTTGGAAAAAAATACTTAAAAAAACCTGGCCCTTGGCTACTACCATTATTTTGAATTTAATTTACCAAAAGGGAGATATTATTACCCTATCATTATTTAAAGATGTTACTGATGTTGGAATTTATGGAGCAGCTTATCGCACTATTGAAGTTATTGGGACTATTCCTTATATGTTTGCTGGTGTAATGCTTCCTTTATTTACCTTAAATTGGATCAACAAAAATTTTTCTTTCTTTGAAAAATTAATACAAAAATCTTTCAATTTTATGATTGTCTTAGCCGTACCGTTAATAGTCGGCGCTCAATTTACTGCCACCGAAGTGATAAAATTAATTGCTGGAGATGATTTCGCTAATGGCGGACTACCTTTGCAAATTTTGATGATTTCCATTGCCTTATTATTTGTTAGCTGTATTTTTTCTCACGTTATTATCGCTATTGATAAACAAAAAAAAGTTATTCTATTATATTTAATAACTGCCATTAGCTCACTTATTTTATATTTAATATTAATCCCTAAAATGTCCTACCTGGGAGCCTCCCTAGTTACAATTTATAGCAATTTAATTATTTTAATTGGCTCTCTTTTCTACACCAAAAAATTTACCAAAATAAAATTAAACTATAAAATATTCAAGCCTGTATTTTTAGCGTCATTGGGAATGGCTGCTTTTATGTTTATTTTACCACGTTTTCTCTATCAAAATGGGATGCTCTTGCTAAGTATCATTATTTTATCTATACTAATATACTTTTTACTATTGTACTTATTCAAGGGTATTAGTAAGGAAGATTTAAAAATTTTTACTCGCAAAAGCGCTTAATAAAATGGAACAAATTTTTACTACAATTTACGAGAATGAAGATTATCTTGTAATTAATAAACCAGCCGGTCTAACTGTTCATGGCGGAGCTCACATCAAAGAAAAAACTTTGGTTGATTTTCTATTAGAAAAATATCCTGATTTAAAAAATGTCGGAGAGGACCCTGATCGTCCAGCTATTGTTCATCGCCTAGATAAAGAAGCTAGCGGCCTAATGATTATTCCAAAAAATAATAAATCTTTTGAATATTTTAAAGAATTATTTAAAAGCAGAAAAATTGAAAAGGAATATATTGCTTTAGTCCACGGAAAATTAAGTAAAGATGAAGATCTAATAGATTTTCCTATTAAGCGCTCTAGTCAAGGACATAAAATGGCTGCTGTTCCTCGCTCCAAAGATTATTCAGCTATGGGAGAATCAGACGAGATAGACAAAAGCTTATCCAATAGAGGTCGTGGCAATATTAAAGCTTTAGAAAAATCTCGCCAGGCCATTACCGAATTTAATGTTATCAAAAAATTAATTAATTTTACTTTAGTAAAAGTTAGAATCAAAACTGGGCGCACCCACCAAATCAGAGTTCATTTTTCAGCTTACGGACACCCTCTTTTAGGCGATACTTTATATGGTAATAAAAAAAGTAAAGTAAAAAATGCTAAAGTTAATTTGGGAAGAATATTTTTAGAAGCTTGTCGTCTATCTTTTGTTGATCCACAAGGAGAAAAACAAGAATTTAAAATAAACTTAAGTACAGATTTAGAAAATGCTTTACAAAAAGTTAAATAATATTTAAAAAAAATTTACATAAACTACTAGTACAATTTGCTACAATAAAAACCGCTTTATTTTTAAAACAAAAAAATATGAAAAAGGCGGTTTTTTTATTTTTTAATTTAATATTTTGTTTTTTCTTACCCCAATTTTGTTCTCTGGCGCAAAACTCTTCCAATTCTAGCTTAATCATCAATCAAGTAATGCTCGGGCAAGACAAGAAGGCTAAAAATGAATTCATAGAACTATATAACCCCAATTTAATAGATATTGAATTAAAAAATTATATTCTAAAAAAGAAAAGTCAATCTGGCTCTGAAAGTCTTTTAATTTCTAATAAAAATTTTAATGGCAACATAAAGGCTCAAGGATATTTTTTAATTTCTAGTCCTGAATTTTGTGCTAATATCGCTTGTGATGCTGTTTACCAAAACAACTCCTCTTTGTCAGCTAATAATACCATCATCTTATATGACTTAAAAAAAAATATTATTGATAAAGTTGGTTATGGGCAAGCTTCCGATTTTTTTCAAGCTCCAGCAAAAGAACTTTTAAGTGATCAAATATTAAAAAGATGGCAAGTTAATTTTCAAAATCATAATAATAGTCTAGATTACAAAGTAATTGAGGGGCAAATTACCTTACACAACTCTCAGGGACAAGAAATAAATTTAATTTTAAACAGCCAAATAAACGAAGCGGGTTCTGGTAACAAAAAAACTACTAGTAAAAGTAATCATTTTTTAAATCTATGGGAAATTAATAAATCCCAAAACAATGATTATATAAGCACTGAGGGAGTGGTCACAGTTTTGCCCGGTATTTTAGGCTCACAATATTTCTATATTCATTTTACAAAAGGCGATTCAGTTTATGGACTACAAATATACAATTACCAAAAAAAGTTTCCCGAATTAAAAGTAGGAGACTTAATTAAAGTTTCCGGACAACTCAGTCTAACTAAACTTTGTTCTGAGACAGAAAAAAATTGTGTACCTAATTCCAATTTTTATCGCCTAAAAACCAAAGAAATCTCTGATATTAAAATCATATCAGAAAATAATAAGATAAAGCCACCTCCTAGTAAAAAAATAAATGATTTGAGTTGGCAAGAAATAAATTCTCTACAAACTATCAGTGGAGAAATTACCCAAAACAAAACTAATCAAATTTATTTAGACGATGGAGAAAAAGAAATTTTATTAGAAATAAAAAAAGGCACTCAAATACCTAGTAAAAATTTAGCTGAAGGACAATTCTTTACTATTAGCGGAATACTATCCTATAAGGACTCAGAATTAAAATTGAACCTTATAAATTCAGAGCACATTGAAGGTAAAATAATGAAAGAAGACGAGTCTTTGGGCGTATTACTAAATGAAGACTTTTGGCAATTGGAAAAACAAAATGATAGAAAAAAGTTGATAAGATATATCATTATTATTATTTTGGCTAGTCTGGCCTACTTATTCTATTTAAAAAAAAGAAAGTAATAAGGCCCTTAAGTGCGCCTTGTTAAATTTCTTAAAAATTGATAAAATATAAATACTAACCATTAAGGTTATTCTTTTTAATATTAATTAAATAAAATTCTATGGAAGAAAAAAAAGAAAAAAATATTGATAAAAAAATCAATAAGAAAAAATTGGTTTTTATTATCATTTCAGCTATTGTTTTAGCGTTATTGGGTTTATTAATTTTTAAATTTGCCCCAAACAAAAATGTTTTATCAATTGAAGAAGCTAAAAGCAGAGCCGAAAGCTTTATCAACGACAACCTAATGCTACCCGGAAGCACATCAACCATTGATTCTATTGAAAAAGAATATGGATTATACAAAATAATGGTTAATATTGGACAAGGCGAGCCAATTGAATCTTTCATCAGCCAAGATGGAGCCCTATTCTTCCCTCAAGCAATTGATATTTCCGAATATGAAAATCAATTAAACGGCTCCGAAACAGAAGTTAGTTCTGTTAGTAACAAAAATGATAAACCAGAAATAGAATTATTTATTATGAGTCATTGCCCTTACGGAACTCAAATGGAAAAAGCTATTATTCCAGCCCTTGAGGTTTTACAAGACAAAGTTAACTTTACTTTAAAGTTCAATAATTACGCCATGCATGATAAAAAAGAATTAGACGAACAATTAAATCAATATTGTATTCAAAAAGAAGATTCTGGAAAATTACTTTCATATCTAAAATGTTTCAATGCTAGTGAAGATTCTAGCAAATGTTTAAGCGAAAATAAAATTGACAGCAAAAAAATATCAGCTTGCGTTAGCGCTACTGATAAAGAATATAAAATTAGTGAAAACTACAAAGACAAAACAACCTGGTTAAGCGAAACTTATCCCATTTTCCCAATTTATGATGCCGATAACGAAAAATATGGAGTCGAAGGCTCTCCCACTTTAGTTATCAATGGTCAAAAAGTAAACGGAGACCGCACTCCAAATAGTTTATTACAATTAATCTGTACTGCTTTCAATTCAGCCCCAGAAGAATGCGCTAAAGAACTTTCCACCACTGCTCCAGGATATGGTTTTGGAGAATAAAAAATAAATAATAAATAAAATTATATGAAGAACGAAAAAATTATCATTTTCATTTTAATTATTCTAGCCACAACTGCCGTTTCCATCACTTCTGTCTTTATGGCCCTAAGATCAAACAACCAGGATCGTTTCTCAGTAACTGGTTCCGGAACAGTTTATGCTAAAGCTGATATTGCTAACATTCAAGTTGGTCTTAGAACTAAAACTTTTAAAACCGCAGCCGAAGCTACTAAAGAAAGCACAGAAAAAATGAATAAAATAAATGCCGAATTAAACAAGTTAGAAATCGAAGAAAAAGATATTAAGACTTCTAACTATAATTTAAGCCCTGTATATAACTGGACTAATAGCAAAGGGCAAGAATTAATTGGCTATGAAGTTACTCAAACTTTAGATATCAAGGTAAGAGATCTAAATAAGATTGGAGACGTAATATCCAAAACAACCGAACAAGGAGCTAACCAAATAAGAAACATCAGTTTCACTATTGATGATGAATATGCTTTAAAAAACCAGGCTAGAGAATTAGCTATTACTAAAGCTAAAGAAAAAGCAGAAATGATTGCTAAACAATCTGGTATGAAATTAGGAGAAGTAAAAAGCGTATATGAAGACATCTCTCCTATCATCAGTCCCCTAGCCTACTCTAATGCTAAAGTTATAGCCGATCAAGCAGCTGGTTTAAGCGCACCTGATATTCAAGCTGGACAAAACGAAATTAAAGTTGACGTAACTCTAACCTACGAAGTAAAATAAAAGATTATTCTCTAAACAAAAAACATCGGACAATCCGATGTTTTTTTGTTATAAATAAATCTATCAAATATTTTATTTATTCTTTTGCAACCCAGTAAAAATATCTTGAGCGGCTACTGCTCCTTCACTACAGGCTGTAATAACCTGACGAACAGAATTAGAATTAGTAGTAATATCACCCGCTGCCCACACGCCCAAAACATTAGTTTTTTGAGCTATATCAACCTTAATGTATCCTCTTTCAGTTTCCAGACCTAATTGGGCTGACAATGATAATTCAGGTTGAGTACCAATTTCAACAAATAAACCATCTAGGATTAACTCTTCAATTTCAGCATTACTATTCTTTAAATCAATACCCTCTAATTTATTATCCCCTTTTAATTTAATAACTTCGGTTTGGTATTTAACTTCAATCTTTGGATTCTTTTCTATTTGTTCAGCCCAAACCATTTCACCATTTAGTTCATCTCCCTTAACTAGCAAATAAACTTTTTGTGCAACTTCTGCCAAATACAGAGCAGCAGTCATAGCACTGTTTCCACCGCCAACTACAGCTACTATTTTATCTCTAAAAAACATAGCATCACAGGTAGCACAATAAGCTAAACCTTTACCTAAATATTTATCTTCTTCCACTAAGCCTAACTTTCGATGTTTAGTTCCAGTAGCTAATAAAATATTTTTGGCTAAAAAGTTTTGTCCGGATTCAGTTTTTAAAGAAAATTCTTCGCCTTCTTTTTTAATTTCTACAATTTTTTCCATTTCTTTAATTTCCATTCCCAATTCCTTAGCGTGACCTTGCATCTTTTGCATTAGATCAAAGCCATTAATTTTATTCTCCCCGGGAAAATTACAAACACTATGAGCTTCAGTAATAAGGCCACCAGGAACTTCACCAATAACTAAATGTTTAATTTTAAAACGAGAGGCATAAATTGAAGCCGTAATACCAGCTGGACCAGCTCCAATAATAATTAAATCATAAATCATAAAAATATTATTATAAATTACCGCGAAGTTTTTCCGCTTTAACAATTCTATTTAAAGCTAGGATATAAGCAGAGCTACGCAAATCAACTTTTTTATCCAAACTTAAATATTGATTATAAACATTATTAAAAGCTCTAATCATTTTAGTATTAAGCAAATTTGCTAAATAGTTTTCATCTAAAATATTACCAGTTTTGTTTTGACTCCATTCAAAATAAGAAACTACTACTCCACCAGAATTAACTAAAATATCAGGCCAAACCATAACCCCTTTTTCAAATAAAACTTTATCAGCATTGTAATCAACGGGACCGTTGGCAATTTCCACAATATGTTTAGCTTTAATATTGGCTACATTTTCTTCAGTAATTTGATTTTCTAAAGCGCTTAAAATTAAAATATCAACATCAAGTTCTAATAACTCTTTATTGGAAATAGTTTGGTTTTGAGAATAGGCTGAAACTACGCCATATTGCTCTTTGAATTTTACCAATTCATCAATATTAATTCCAGTTGGATTGTGGACACCGCCCTGGCTATCATTGGTGGCAACAATTTTGAAGTTTTCGGCATAAAGCATCTTGGCAACATTTAAACCAGCATTACCAAAACCTTGGATAGCAATAGTTAAATTCTTTTTTTCTAAATTCAAGTGCTTAACAATTTGCTCGATAACCAAGTAAGCCCCTTTAGCGGTTGAGTCACTGCGTAAAGCTATACCACCTAATTCCACTGGCTTACCAGTAATCATAGCCGGTTGATGTTCACCAATATTTTTTTCATATTGATCTAACATCCAAGACATAACTTGAGGGTTGGTATAAACATCTGGAGCGGGAACATCTTTGTTTTCCCCTAGAACTTTATAGAAAGAATCAATATAGGCACGACTAATCTTTTCTAAAAACTTTTCATCTTGTCCCTTGGGATTAAATTTAACCCCTCCTTTAGCTCCACCATAGGGTAGCTCTAATAAAGAGTTTTTCAAACTCATCCAAAACGATAATGACTTAACCTCATCCTCAGAAACTTCGGGATGAAATCTAATACCACCCTTTCCTGGACCCAAAGCTCTATTGGAAACAATTCTCCAAGCCGGAAACTTTTTCCCATCAACTTCTAATTCATTATACGAGACCTGATTAGGCTCTAAGATTTTTTTTAATTCTTCATCAGACAAATTTACCAATTCTTTTAAATCAGTGAAACGCTTAACAATGTTTTCAAAAACTGACATAATTTTAAAATTAATTTAAGTGAGCTAAAATATCATTTTTCAGTGAATCCTTGGAACGCATACCAACAAATTCAGCTATGATTTGTCCAGCCTTAAATAATTTTAAATTAGGAATACTTTGAATTTGATATTGCAAAGCTAATTCTTGATTATTAGCATCAGCTGTATCTAATTTGGTAATTTTTACCTTACCAGCCAAATCAACAGCTAATTCATCTAAAATTGGGGCCATCATTTTACAAGGCATGCACCAAGGAGCCCAAAAATCTACCAAAACTGGTAAATCAGAATTAAGAACCTCAGTCGCAAAATTATCTTTGTTTAAATCTAGAGCTTTGCTCATACTTTTATTATTCGCTCAAAAAAATATTTTTTTAAAACGAATTTAATTTTAATTATTAATTATTTTTTTAAAACTTCCGAAAAAATCTTTTTTATTTTTTCTTTATTACTCGGACATTCTTTCAAAAAACAAGTATTAAATTCTTCTTCCAAAACCTTGTCCATCAAGGATGAAATACTAGATTTAATAGCTTTTAATTGGACGACGGAATCAAAACAAGTATTGCCTTTTTGTTGCAACATTTTTTTTACTCCATCTAATTGCCCAATAATAATATTAATTCTTTGCTCAGTGCTACGCATACTATTTTTATTAAATAATTTTCTTTGTTTTATTATTATATCAAATACCCCCGTAGGGTGTCAAGAGATATATTGCTATTTAAAAAGAAATAGGCTAGAATTACAAAATAAAGCTAAATAATTAATTAATTTTAATATATGTCATTATCAATTGGAATCGTCGGTCTGCCTAATGTTGGGAAGTCAACCTTATTTAATGTTTTAACTAATAAGAAAGTAGAAGCGGCTAACTACCCTTTTTGTACTATTGATCCTAATGTCGGCGTAGTAAAGGTTCCTGATTCTCGTTTAGATAAAATTGCAGAAATATCACAACCAGCCAAAATTATTCCGGCTTTTATTGAATTTACTGATATTGCTGGCTTAGTTAAGGGTGCGCACGAAGGCGAAGGTTTAGGCAACCAATTTTTATCCCATATTAGAGAATGTGATGCCATTTGTGAAGTTATTAGAGATTTTAAAGATGAAAATGTTATTCACGTTGAAGGCCAAGTTAATCCTAAAAGCGACCAAGAAACAATTAACATGGAATTAATTTTTGCTGACTTAAAAACAATAGAGAAAAGATTGGAAAAAGTTATAAAAGAGGCCAAAAGTAATTCCAAAGAAGCCATCAAACAAAAAGAAATTTTAGAAGAAATATTAAAATTATTGGAAAGCGGCAAAGCCGTTCGAGAGCTAAGTATTAAAGATGAAGACCAAGCTTTTGTTAAGAGCTTAAATCTTTTAACTATAAAACCAATTATTTATGCCCTAAATTCAGACGACACCGGAGCGCCAATTGATTTCGATTGGGACGGTGAAGTTGTGCGAATTAATGTTAAAATGGAAGAAGAAATTTCTCAACTACCAGAAGAAGAACAAGCTGAATATATGCGGGAGCTAGGTATTGATAAAAGTGGCTTAGACAAATTAATTTATTCTTCATACAAATTAATGGGACTGGAAACATTTTTTACTACTGGAAAAGATGAGACTCGAGCTTGGACTATTAAAAAAGGTAGTAAGGCCCCACAAGCTGCCGGAGAAATTCACACTGATTTTGAAAAAGGTTTTATTAGAGCCGAGGTTATTAACTGGGAAAAGTTTATAGAAGCTGGCTCAGAAGTTAAAGCTAAAGAGTTGGGATGGCTAAGAACTGAAGGCAAAGAATATGTAGTATCCGATGGTGATATCTGCAATTTTTTAATTGGAAAATAATTTTGACATCAAACTAAAATAAAGTTATAATATAAATATAATTATGTGTGCGCGCCGAATAAAACTTCTGCTATCTAGGAAGAAAATGGTGCCCACTGGTATTCCAGCCGCCTTGTTATGAACTAATAGAGAGGAGGATTCATTAATCTAGCC
>CAYYLI010000002.1:0-9268 GCA_964472595.1 uncultured Gammaproteobacteria bacterium
CTCGCTCCGAGGGCGGGATTCGAACCCGCGACCAATTGATTAACAGTCAACTGCGCTACCGCTGCGCCACCTCGGAATATTTAGTTTTTTTGAAAACTAATTAATATAATATCAAACTAGGAAAATATGTCAACTACTTTATTTCCTTTACCCAAAGATTACCCTTAAAACAATTATCTCCCTTAACATAAATCTTCAAATAATCATCCTTATACACTGGATATGACATATTTCTTTGGCTCTCATAGCTGTCAGTTCTAAAATTAGCACATAATTCAAACTTATCATCTCCCAGCTTATTATACCTTATCTCTTCCCCACTCAAAAGATCAACAAATAATTGACTGTCATAGCCAGAAGATAAACTTTCTTTTAGAACATTTAAGTCCTCCGGTAACTTTTCATTCTCCTTGTAATAATTATTTATATAACTCTCAACACTGCTAATATTATTTAACAAAATATTATCAAATTTTCTCTCTCTGGCCATCTTAGGTGATTCAACAAAAAACCAAGCAGAAACAAAAATAACTACAACTAAAGTTAATGAGGAAAAGAAAAATATCTGCATGACCCTATTCTTTTTAGAAACATTTTCTCTTCTAATGTCATAGAGATAGAAACTAAAGGCTAGAGCAGCAATGATAATTACGGTAAGTAATTGCAAGGCTGATTTTAAAGTCATTTCGCCCGATAGAAAGTCATTCACAATACCCACAATTGAGCCAAGAATAACTACAGCTGAAACAGCTAGAATAAAATAGGTCAACCAACTTCTTAGAGGTGATTCTTTTTCTAAATCCCCTTTCTTAAGTCCCTTGTTAATAGTTAAAGCGCAAAGAAAAAAGACTGGAGTAGAGATAAGCAAAGCAGAAATAGCAAAACGCAATAGACTTTGATTATTATATGAATTATTGGCAGTTAAAGCATCAAAAACACTTTTATCAATAATTTGAAAAACAACTACTGCTGAAAAAATAGACATAAATATCAAAGCTACTAAAGATAGCAGATAATAGAAAGCATAATTGGGGTTTTTGTTTTTCATATTTTTAATATTAATTATTAATCTTAAAAATCTCTTAATTTTTCCAAACTCTTATTTTGCATTTTTCTAATTTTTTCCAAAGCCTTAGCTTCAATTTGACGAATACGTTCACGGGTAACTTCAAACTCTTGTCCTACTTCTTCCAAAGTATGGGCTACACCATCAACCAAACCAAAACGCATTTCCAAAATCTTTTGTTCTCTAGGAGAAAGATTAATCATAATCTCTTTAACGTAATCACGTAGCAATTGCAAAGCAGCAATTCTATCAGGTGAATCATTTTTCACATCTTCGATAAAGTCTTCTAGAGTAGAATTATCATCATCATCGCCAATAGTGGTTTCCAGTGAAATAGTTTCTTGTGAAATCTTAATAATATATCTCACCTTATCAATATCTTCTCCCATTTCAGCTGCCACTTCTTCCGCCATTGGTTCACGACCCAATTCTTGCACCAAAAATCTGCGAGCCTGTTGATAGCGGTTAATATTTTCTACCATGTGAACTGGAATACGAATGGTACGAGATTGATCAGCTAGCGCCCGAGTGATAGCCTGACGAATCCACCAAGTAGCATAAGTTGAGAATTTAAAACCTTTTTGATATTCAAACTTATCAACCGCTCTAAACAAACCAATATTTCCCTCTTGAATCAAATCCAACAAACTCAAACTTTTAACACCAGAAAATTTCTTAGCAATAGAAACCACCAATTTTAAGTTAGCTTCAATCATTTTTCTTTCCGCATCTTTGTCGCCCTTATCTTTTCTCTTGGCCAATTCTACCTCTTCTTCAGCACTAAGCAAAGGAATTTTGCCAATTTCCTTTAAATATATTTGAATAGAATCAGAAGTCAAATTTGAAAAATCAATTGTCAATTGCGAATCACTTTTTTCCTTGTCAGTCAAAGAGTTTTCGATTGCCCCGGAAAGCAAATTACCAGAATCTTCCAATAATTTAACACCAGCATCATTTAAACGATTCAAAAATATTTCATAATCATAAATATAGTCCTCAATTGATGGGAATAAAAACAAAATCTCAGTTTCAGTTAAAAAACCTCTCATTCTTCCCTTTTCAATAACTTTCAAAATTTGCTCCTCCCTTGGCGCTTCGGCTGGCTCTGCCACATTTTTCCAAATCTCCTTTTTATCAACTTTTTCTTTTGTTTTAATATTTTTTACAACCTTTTTAGTAGACTTACTTTCTGTTTTTTTAACTACTTTAGGGGTAGCTTTTTTTATCGGTTTGACTACTATTTTTTTGGTCTCCTTTTTTTTGACAACAGTTTTTTTAATTTCTTTTTTCTTAGGCATAACTTTTTTGATTTCCTTTTTCTTAATTACTTTCTTATTCTTTTCTACCTTAAGCTTAGCCTGGTGCTTAACAACCTTGACTACCTTTTTTTTGTCTTTAATTTTTTGTTTAATTTTGGACATAGTTTATAATAATTTATATTTTACATTATTTTTTTTAACTCATCGTTTAGTTCTTTGATTTTTTTTAAGCTATCACCAATGTCAGCGTCGCTAGAATTTTTTTCAGCCAATATTAATTTATCATTTTCTAATTTAATAGCTTCTTTGAAAAAATTTCTTTTAATTTCCAAAATATTTCTAATAATTTCCTCTTTAGCTTTATCGCTAGAAAACTCTTCTTGCTCGGTATAGAAATCAGAAATCAGGGCAATCTTTTTCAAGGCCTCACTCAAATCTCCGCGCTTCTCTTCCTCCAAGAAAGCTAGCAAGCCCGGATAGTCAATCTTATTACTTTTATTATAATAAATAAGGGAATAATTGTAAAACTCCGAGTAACGACCAGAAACCAAAGCTGGATCTAAATTATTGGAGACATACGAAAAATGATCATTAAATTTCAAAAGTAAAGACAAAAGATTCTCCATTAATTTATCAACCCAAGTCAAGTTTTCACCCTGTTCAAAAAAATTACCTAAATTATTACTAGCCGAACTTACCTTGCTTGTTTTCTTATAATTTGAATTTCTTAAGTCATTTTTATCTTCCTTTTTAATAATCTTATTAAGCTCTTCTCGTAAAAAAACCTCATCAACCTTAGTTAAAGACATCAACTCTTTAATCCAAAAATCTTGTTCAACTTTATTATACAGCTTGGCAATAATTTCCAAAACTTTTTGTGTAGCCCTATTCTTTTGTGTTAAATCATCCATATTAACTGTCTTGAACTCTCGGTCAATATAATAACGCATAATATCACAAGCTTCTTCTAGTCCTTTTTTAAATACTTCTGGATTTTCTCTAATAATTTCATCCGGATCTTTGCCAACCTTAAAACTAGCAACTCTCAATTTGAAATCAGCTTTTAGAGCCTCCACTACACCCCTATCTGTCGCTGTGGCCCCCGCTGAATCTTGATCAAAAGCTAAGACAATATTTTTGGTATATCTCTTTATTAAAGTTAATTGAGCTGAAGTTAGAGCAGTACCAGAAACAGCTACCACATTTCTAAAGCCAGCCTCATGACAGGAAATAGCGTCCATTTGGCCTTCCACCAAAATAACCTCATCCTTTTCTCTAATAGCAGACTTGGCTTTATCCATCGCAAAAAGAACTCGGCTCTTATCGTAAATTAAACTTTGAGGACTATTGATGTATTTTCCCAAACCCTTATCATCTTTTATGAAAGGATTAATGCGCGCTGTAAAAGCAATAGTATTACCAGAAATATCATTAATGGGAAACATAATGCGATCACGAAAACGATTGAAGTGTTTTCCCTTCTCACTTTTAAAAGTCACTCCGGCTGACAAAATTTCATCATCTCGAAATTTTTTACTTCTAAGAAAATTTAATAAATCATCATAATTATCCAAGCTATACCCAATTTGCCAAAAATCAATAGCCTCTTCACTCAAACCTCGGCCCTGCAAATACTCCTTTATCTTTTTAATTGTCTCTTGGTTGGCCTTAGCTGATTTTAAGACAAAGTGATAATATTTACGACTAAGCTCCATAATCTGAAGTAATCTATTTTTTTGTGAATTATCAGAAAAGTTTTTGTCTTCAATTGTTACGCCAGCTCGAGGAGCTAAAAACTTTAAAGCTTCAATAAAATCCAAACCTTCAATTCCCATAACAAAAGAAATTAAATCACCACCCTTGCCACAACCAAAACAATGCCAGATTTGTTTATCTGGCGACACCATTAAAGACGGGGTCTTCTCATTGTGAAAAGGACATAGTCCTCTAAAATTAGAACCCGCTGCTTTCAAGCTAAGATATTCGCTGACAATATCAACGATATCTAACTTGGCTTTGATTTCATCAGAATGGTTCATATCTATTATGTGAATTACTATCTAAACCAAATAATTTGTCTAAATCGGTATTTTCATTAACCTCAACTTCAGAAATACCGCTCTCAATACCCAAAAGGCCCTTCAAACGGGCAATTTCTTCTTCTACTAATTCATTATCCTCATATTCAGCGCTATGGCGACTAAAACCCTCATAACTGGCCTTTTTTTGGTCCAAATGAAGACTAAAAAGCAGGTCAGCCCCTCTTTCCTGAATATATAGATGCAATCTAGGATAATAGCCAGAACCAAGACGACGGACAAAGCTCTCCTGACCGCTAAAACGGTCGGAAATAAGGGCATAACCGGCTTGGCGGGCGAATACTTGATAATTGGGCACTTGGCTTGATTTAACGCTAAATTTCATGATTTTATAACTATTTATATTAATATTTAAGCTTATACAAAAGCCTTAGAAAAAGCAAGCCTAGAAAGATAGGCAAAGTTTCTCTAATAATCTACGAGTGTCAGAGAACCTATTTTTCAAAGTGGAGGCATTTAAGACGACTGAAATATACTCTTGATTATTATTAATAACAAACTTAGTCCCAAAGCAATAACCAGCCCTATCATTGAATCCAGTTTTACCACCCAAAATTTTGACATTATATCCATCAGAAAAAGTATACTCCAATAATTCATTAGTTGAGACCACTTTTCGAACAGAACCTTGTTTGGTACTAAATTTATAATTATAGTTTTTGGCCAAATCTTGAATCTCCTTAATCGCCAAAGCTTTTTGTAAAAAAACAGCCACTTCTTTGGCAGTGGAGACATTTCTGGAATCTAAACCAGTAGGGTCAAAAAAAACTGTGTTTTTCAAGCCCAAACTTTTAGCTTTGTCATTCATCTTGACGACAAAATCTTCTTCGCTTAAGTCTAGGGAGGAGATCATAGCAATAACTGAGGTATTTTCGGAAGGAATAAGGGAAAGAGCTAAAAGATCGGACACCTTAACTTCGTCTCCAGTAAATAAATATTGTCGGCCACCACTACGCTTATCACTTTCTTTAATAATATAATATTTTTCTAAATCCAAATTTAAATCTTCCATCAATACCAGGGCTGACATCATTTTGGAAATACTGGCAATAGGCCAAACTTCATCTGGGTTCTTTTCAAAAACCAAAGATCCGTTTCTCAAATCAACAATCACAGCGCTTTTGGCTGAAATTTCTGGATACTCACCTGGTTTTAATCTATTGGCATAGTATTCACTCTCATCAATGTTTACAATTTTCCCTTTTTCAAAATCAGGCCAAGTTATTTCTTGCCATAAAATTCCAGATAATCCCCACCAAGAAAAAGTAGAGAAAATAAAAGTTCCAATTAAAGAAAAAAGTATTTGCATGAAATTTTAAATTTAGAATTAATTTAACTATTCTTTATCATCATCATCTTCTTCATCGTCATCATCTTCTTCATCGTCATCTTCTTCATCATCATCTTCTTCTTCTTCGTCGTCTATATTAGATTTAATTTCTTCTTCCAATTCATTCTCATTAGAATCAATTTCATTAATATTAATTTCCAAATCACCAGTCTCGTCCTCAGAAAAACTAATTTTTCCTAACATCCTATCAATGTCTTCGTTGTTGTGGAATTTATCATAATCTGGCAAATCCTTTACACTATTTATACCCAAAAACTTCACAAAATCTAGACTAACTGAATATGATTTGTCTTCTTCGTTTTTGTCAGATACCTCTTCAATCAAACCTCTAATCAAAAGATTGCGAATAATCAGACTACAATTAATGCCTCTAATTTTTTCTAAATCACTTTTTTTAACTGGACCACGATAAGCAATAATAGTTAAAGTTTCCAAACTAGCCGGAGTTAATTCCCCGCTAACTTCACTTTGAAGAAACTCTCGGAGTACCTTGGCATTTTCGGGCGAGCTAGCCATCTGATATTTCTTGTCGTTTTCAATAATTTTTATACCTCTATCGCCATGATTATATTCTTCCACTAATTGATTTAAAATTTCTTCCACTTTAACCTTATCTTCTTTCAAAAAGACAACCAATTCTTTCAGACTTAAAGGTTTGGGTGAGACGAATAATAATGATTCAATTAAAGACTTGTAATTCATATAATATTTATGTTATTTTTATTTTAATTTAATTCTGAAAAAGCTTCGACTAATATTTCACCAAATAAGTCATCCTGCTTAAAAATAATTTCTTTTTGCTTGGCTAATTCTAAAACTGCCAAAAAATTGACTATGATTTCCGTGCGAGTTTTAGCTTCGCGCAAAATCTTGGAGAAATTTAATTTAATTTTTTGAGAAATAGTATTTTTGATAAAAGAAATTCTTTCTTCAATACTAACTTCTGAAATAATTGTTTTTTCTTCGAGCTTCTCTTCTAGAGCTTCTAATTTGTCTAAAACTTTTTGAAAACTTTGTTGCAAAATACTAGCGCTGGTATTCTTGGGGGCAAAAAATTCATCATCACCCAAAATTAAGCGACGAGAATTTTTGTTTATCGGACGAGAAAAAGAAAATTTCTTGCGTCCAATTATTTTTTGAATCTTGGCACTCAAACCAACAAATTCCTTATACATTTTCAACTTGCTTTCCAAGTCATCGATTTCCTCTTGATCTTCTTCAGAGATAAGGTATGGTAGTAGCGCCTTGGATTTGATGTATAATAATTTGGCCGCCATTAATAAAAAATCGGCCATTGATTCTGGCAATATTTCTTTACAGTTTTTTATATATTCCAAATACTCATCTGCTATTTTAGCTAAGCTCAAAGTAGTAATGTCCAGCTCTTCCCTTTCAATAATATGCAAAAGCAAAGATAAAGGACCTTGAAATTTATCAATTTTTACATCAATCATATATTAAATTATATCTTTCTTATTTATTTTAACCTATTTTAAAATATATGGCAAGAAAAATAATCTACTTCTTTTTTGTTTAAATTGGCTAATATTAGATTATTTTTACAATAATATCAATCAATTTTTCCAATTCCAAATTAGAGCTTTTTTGATACTTATGCCCCTTTAATTTAAGCCAAGAAATTGTTTGCAAATCATTCTTCAATTTTAAAGTCCCTGGATTTATTCTGATATAATTATTGCGGAAGTCGTCTAGACTAATTTTTTTTAAACAATCAACACAACACAACTCTTTTTTGAAAAAATTTAAAGCCACTGCCTCTTTTTTTCCGCAAACAAAACAAGAAGAAAAATCAAAATTATATCCCAAAAGATCAAGTAGTCTCAGCTTAAAAGAATTAAGAATTAATTTTAAGTATTCCCTATCAGCCTCTACCTCGTTTAAAGAAAAAAGAAATTCTCTAAGAAGTAAAAAAACCTCATAATCTGCCTGATCATTAAAACTCAATTTATTTAAAAAATTTAATCCATAGCCAGCTGTAATCGTTTTATCATAGTCGGCTTTGATTCCCAAAAAACAATTTTCTGAGATAGCTGAACCAACATAATCTTTTTCTCGGCCCTTGATTATCATCAGGTCCACCAAGTTTAGCAAGTCTAAATGACCAGCTAATTTGGAACTGGGTCTTTTGAGGCCTTTAGCCAAATAAGAAACACGACCAAATTCCAGGGTATAAAAAGAGACCAGGCTGTCATGGTCGGAAACTGCTTTTTGACTGATAACTATTGCTTTAGTTTTGATCATAGTCAAAATAATTTTGTAATATTATCATAGCTGAAACAGAATCTCTTTGTTGCCCTATCTTTCTATTCTTCAAAGTATCAGCTTGCACACTACTAAGTCTTTCATCGATTAAAAAAATCTCTATTTTAATCTTTTCTTTTAAAATCTTGAGAAAATTTGTAAATTTAGGATTAATGGTTTTATCACCACTCATCTTTTTAGGTAACCCAACAACTAAAGCATCAACTTTTTCTTCCTTAATAATTTTTACTAAATCAGAAATATTTTCCGCCACCTTAAAAGGAGTAGCCAATTTATTCTCGCCGTCCCCTAAAGCTAAGCCTATTCTCTTCTCTCCCCAATCAATACCTAGATATCTTTTAGTTTTCATTGTTTTCTAGTTAAAACTAAATTGCCTTTTTCCAAAATAGCGATGGAATGTTCAAAGTGAGCACTCAAAGAATTGTCAGCTGTCAAAATAGTATATTTATTTTTTCCCACTTTAACTGCAAAACGCCCGGCATTAACCATCGGCTCAATAGCAATTACCATGCCTGGCTTTAAAACAAAATTATCAGAATCAATCTCCCCTATTTCATAGTTAAAAACATTGGGTTCTTCGTGAGCAAAATAACCAACTCCATGACCCACCAAATCTTCCACAACTGAAAAGCCATGTCGGACCACATATTGCTCAATGGCCTTGCCAACGTCATTTAGAGTCTTGCCAGCCACAGCTTGAGAAATACCAATCTCTAAAGATTCTTGAGTAACTCGCATCAATTTTTTGGCCTCAGTACTAATTTTTCCAATAGCCACTGTTCTACAAGTATCAGTAAAAAAGCCACCGAATTCTGAATGAATATTATACGGTCTATTATTAGCTCGAGCCTCTTCCTTGGTCTGCACTGGCCATTCCATACCAATATCCAAACCGACAATATCACCTGACTGCAAAATTCTATCTGGCAATGAAGCCCCGTGAACCACCTCATTGTTTATAGAAACACATAAAGCGGAAGGAAAAGAAATACCATCACCCATATTATAATCCTTGAAGGCTGGACGACCCCCAGCTTGAGAAATTAAAAACAAAGCTCGGTTTTCCAAATCCAAGGTCGAGGTATTAACCTTGGCCATCTTGCAAAGATCATCCAAAATATCAGCCAAGATTTTTCCTCCAGCTTGCAAAATTTCTATTTCTTTTTCACTCTTATAATAAATCATTTTATTTTTAAACTTTTAAATTCTA
>CAYYLI010000002.1:9368-22442 GCA_964472595.1 uncultured Gammaproteobacteria bacterium
TAATACCACCAATAATAAATAAGGCTGATTTCCAATTTTTATAAACCTTAATTTCACCCTCGCCCTTCTCTTTTTTTCCACCTTTAGCAATACTAAAAGTATAATATAAGAAAATTATAAAAAACAAAATTAAAATCAAACCGCCCGATCTAGTCAAAACACTTGGAGCATAGCCACCATCAAAAAAAGCTCCATTAGTTAATATAAACAAAGCTACCACCGCTAAAACAGAAAAAGGAATTTGTTTTTGAGTAATAGAATCATGAACTTTAATTGTAGACAAAGCAGCTGTTACCCCTAAAATTAATAAAATATTAGCAATATTAGAACCAACCACATTACCCATTCCAATATCAGAATTGCCATTAATCGAAGCTAAAATATTAACTATCAACTCTGGAGCTGATGTTCCAAAAGCAATAATAGTCAAACCAATAACTAAACTTGATAAACCAAATTTTTTAGCGATGGAAGCTGAACCATCAACCAATTTGTCAGCTCCCTTAATTAAAAGAAGAAAACCGACAACTAAAAGCACGATGTCTAAAATCATAATTTTTATTTTTATTTATAATTATCTAAAATTTTTCTAAAATTTCTTTCATCATCCCTAGTAGTATCTGGCGCTGAACAAAAACGCAAATAAGCTCGACGACGAGCTATTGGTTGTATTTTGCCATAACGCCTAATGCCTTCTTGCAGGTCAGAAAAAATATCTAAAATTAACTCTCTATTATTTTGCAGATTATTAAATTCACCATATCTAATTAATGAATCAAATTTCATTCTAAAACCGCTAACGCCATCCATGCGAAAATCAGCCCCAGCCTTAGGTAAATTAGAAATACTCATATCTAAAAAATTTATAAAATTAATATATAAATATTATACTATTTTTTCTGCAAAAAAACAAGAAAAAAGAGAGCATTTCTGCTCTCTTCTATCTATATATATTTCTATTTAAATATGATCGTATTCTCTCATGGTAATTTGAGATTCAATTTGTTTTACTGTTTCAATAACAACTGATACCACGATAAGCAAACTAGTTCCTCCAATGGCTAAAGATTGCATTCCGGTAAAATATTGCATCAGCAATGGCAATACCGCGATTAAACCCAAGAATAATGAACCAGCCAGTAAAATACGACGACTGATATAGCTCAAATATTCACTAGTGTATCTACCTGGTCTAACCCCAGGAATAAAACCACCTTGTTTTTGTAAATTTTCAGCAACTTGATCTGGTTTGAAAATAATTTCTGTATAGAAATAGGTAAAAGCTACTACCAATAAGAAATAAACAATTCCGTAGACCAATTGATTTTGAAAAACTTCAATTACCCAATAAGCAGCTTTAGAAACAAAGGCTGATTTAGCGGTAGTAAAAAACTGAGCGATAATTGTTGGAAAGACTATAACTGAAATAGCAAAGATAATTGGTATAACACCAGCAGTATTAACGCGCATTGGTAAGTGAGTAGAATTTCCACCAAAAGCTCTATTGCCACGAATTTGTCTAGCATATTGCACTGGAATATTTCTTTGACCCTCATTGATAATAACAATACCGACAATAGTGATAATAGCAATAACTAGAAAACCTAATAATAGATAAATTTGTGATAAATCAAAGGTTACAAAAAGTCTTTGCACAGCTGATGGTAAAGATGAAATAATACCAGCAAAGATTAAAAGTGAAATACCATTTCCAATTTTCTTTTCTGAAATAAGTTCACCAATCCACATCAAAAGCATGGTACCAGCTGTAATTGTTATAATAGTAGTAAATAATTCAAAAACACTAATATCACCCATAATTCCATAAGAAGAACGACGAAGCAAGGCAATCATACTATAAGCTTGAATGAAAGCCAAGGGAACAGTTGCAATTCTAGTCCAAGTATTTATTTTTTGACGACCAGCTTCTTCTTTCTGCATCTCTTCAAATTTTGGCACAACCATTCCTAGTAATTGGAAAATAATAGAAGCGGTAATGTAAGGACCGATACCCATCATAACAATAGAGAAATTATCCATACTGCCGCCACTAAAGACATTCAACAAACCTAAAATCTGATTAGAAGCAAATATTTCTTTTAGGACAGAAACATCAACTCCTGGAACTGGAACATGAGCAAAAAGACGAAAGATTACTAGCATCAATAAAACGAATAAAACGTTATTGCGTAAATCTCTAATCTTCCAAATTTTTTTAAGTTTATCAATCATAGTTGTTGATTAAATTTTATTTTTCTAATTGTTTTTTAACACTTTCACTAAACAATATTTTTTCAAATTTCAAACCTTTAACTGTTAATTTTTCTTTACCCAAGATTTTTACTGGTAAATTATTTTTTGCCACTAAACCTTTATCGCATAAAATTTGTACATTTACCACATCATTATCTTTAAAATTTTTATTAATTTTTTCTACGTTAACAACTTGGTTTTTTGAATTTAAAGATTTGAATCCTCTAATTTTAGGAGTTTTCAATAAATTTTTCTTCATGCCCAATCTTTTCAATTTGGCACGGCTAACACCAGCGCGAGATTTTTGTCCTTTTAAACCGCGAGCACTATAAGTACCCTTACCGGAAGCATTTCCACGTCCAACTCTTTTACCGGCCTTTTTGATGCCAGAACTTTTCTTGACGTTACTTAATGAGATTGACATATTATATTAACTTAATTTTTATTATTTCTTATCTGTTTTTTTATTACTTGAAGTCTTAGATTCTGTTTTTTCTTTCTTTTCTGGAGCAACTTCTTTAACAACAGCTTTCTTTAACTTAGATAAAGCTAAAACTGTACATTTAGCATTATTAACCTTATTATTTGTACCTAAAATTTTGCTAGTAACATTTTTTACTCCGGCTAAATCTAAAATAACTCTAACTACTCCACCAGCAATAACACCACGTCCTTGAGAAGCTGGCTTGATTAAAATTTTGGCTGAACCAAATTTATTCATAATTTCATGAGGAATAGTATCGCGAACAATCGGAACATGCACGATGTTCTTTTTAGCTTTGTTAACAGCTTTATTAACAGCTAAAGTAACGTCGGCTCCCTTTCCCAAAGCTACAGCAATTCTACCTTTTTTATCACCAATAACAACACAAGTCCTAAAACTCATTCTTTTTCCACCTTTCATAACTCTAGTAACGCGAGCTACATCCAAAATTCTTTGTTCAAATTCCTCTTTTGGTTTTTCAGGAAAACGTTTTTTAGCTGAAAATTCTCTTTTCTTTCCAAAAGTCTTTTTTTCCTCTGTAGTTATTTTTTTTTCTTCTGACATAATATTTTTATTTTAAAATAATTTAAAAAATTAATCCACCTTTACGAGCGCCTTCGGCCACAGCCTTAACTCTGCCGTGATATTTGTATCCACCACGATCAAAAACAATTTCAGAAATATTTAATTTAACAGCTTTGCTAGCCAATAATTCACCCAAAGCAAAAGCTTGATCAATTTTTTTGATTGTAGTTTTTTCTAATTCTTTCATATTAGCGCTAACTAAAGTTTTTCCAGCTGAATCATCAATCAATTGGATGTACATTCCTCTGTTAGAACGAAAAACATTAAGTCTTGGCTTAATAGCGGTACCAATAATAGTAGTTCTAATTTTACGATGTCTGCGAGCTAATTTTTGTGTTTTAGCTTTAACTTCTTTATTATTCATATGATAATTTAAATTATAATTTTTTATTATTTAGCAGCCGCCTTACCAGCTTTTCTTCTAATAACTTCATCAGAATATCTAATACCTTTTCCTTTATATGGCTCAGGTTGTCTCATTTTTCTAATTTGAGCAGAAATTTCACCCACTAATTGCTTGTCATAACCTTGAATAATTAAAGTACTAGTTCCTTCAACAGTAGCTGTAATTCCAGCTGGTAAAGGAAATTCAATTGGATGAGAAAAACCTAAGTTAAAATTAATCTTATTTCCATTGACAGCCATTTTATAACCAACACCCTTAACTTCCAATTTCTTCTCATATCCCTCATTAACTCCAACTACCATATTGTTAATCAAAGCTCTAAAAAGACCCCAGAAAGACTTACCTTCCTTGGTGTCGGGATTTGTTGGGCTGACCAAAATTTCATTTTCTTTGATTTCAACCTTAATTTTATTATTTAACTCTTGCTTTAACTCCCCTTTTGGACCCTTTACAGTAATAAAACCATTGGCCATTGTAACTTGGGTTCCGTTTGGTACAGTTATTGCTAATTTTCCTAATCTTGACATATATCTTTATTTAAAAATTATTTAAAAAACTAATAAATTTCGCAAATGAATTCTCCCCCTATTTTTTTGCTTCTAGCTTCTTTTCCAGTCATCATTCCACTAGAGGTAGAAATAATAGAAACACCAAAACCGTTCAAAACTTTTTGGATTTCATCTTTGCCAATATAAACACGGCGACCTGGTTTACTAATTCTCTTTAGAGAAGAAATTCTTGATTGGCCGTCTTTATTGTATTTCAAAACTATTTTGATTTGGTCAAATTTGGCAGTTTTATTTTTTTGTAGACTTTTATCAGCTTCAACTATAGAAACGGATGAAACAAAACCTTCTTTTTCCAAAATTTTAGCAACGTTAAATTTAACTTTGCTCATTGGCAAAAGGATTTCGCTCTTTTTGACTAAAGAGGCGTTTCTAATTCTAGTTAGCATGTCTGCGATTGGATCTATCATATTATATTTAAATTAAATTTAATTATTACCAGCTTGATTTTTTTACACCTGGAAGGTCTCCGTTTTCTGCTAATTCACGAAAACAAATACGACATAAATCAAAATCTCTCATGTATCCGTGATTTCTACCACAACGCCAGCATCTATTGATTTTTCTAGTAGAATGCTTTGGTGTTTTTTTTGCTTTAACTATTAATGCAGTTCTAGCCATAAATATAAATTAATTAATTATTTTTTCTTTTTTTCTTCTTCTTTTTTAAATGGGAATCCGGCTAAACGGAATAACTCCAAACCTTCTTCCTTGTTCTCAGCACTGGAGTCAACAATGATTTCCAGACCGTGAATATTATTAATATCATCAACCTTGACTTCAGGAAAAGCTGAATTTTCCTTGAAACCAATTGTTAAATTTCCTTGTTTGTCTACTGATTTTTCTGAAATTCCTCGGAAGTCTCTCACGCGAGGGAAACTAATATTTATCAATTTGTCCAAAAAATCATACATTCTATCCCCTCTCAAAGTAACCATTGCTCCAATTACCATACCCTCTCTAATTTTGAAAGAAGAAATTGATTTTTTAGCTTTAGTAAAGACTGGTTTTTGACCAGAAATTCTAATCAAAGTTTTCTCGACGTTGTCGATATATGCTTTTTCTTTGTTGTGACGACCAAAACCAACGTTGATAACAACTTTTCTAAATTTTGGAATTAAAAAGATATTATCATAAGCAAACTTTTCTCTTAGTTGTGGGATAATTTCTTTTTGGTATTTTGTCTTTAAATTCATATTGATAAATATTATTTTCTATAACAATTTATTATTCTAAAGTTTCTTGGCATTTTTTACATACTCTGAACTTTTTATTTTTTCCATTTTCATCTTTTACAACCTTATGAGCAACTCTAGTTTCTTTGCCACATTTTGGACAAACTACAATAACATTGGAAGAATTAATAAGTCCTGGAAATTCTATTCTTTGACCCTTTTCGCCTCTTTTTTGTGGACGAAGATGCTTAATTAAAATATTTAAGCCCTCAACACTAACTCGACCATCTTGGGGAAAAGATTGTAAAACCTTACCGCTTTTTCCGCGATCTTTTCCAGTTAATATTTTTACTTTGTCACCTTTCTTGATATTCATATCTAAATATTTAAAATTTATAATTATAAAACCTCTGGGGCTAGTGAAGCAATTTTAGCAAAACCAGCTCGGCGAACTTCTCTAGCAATTGGACCGAAAACACGTGAACCTTTTGGTTCTTTCTTTTCTTTATCAATAACTACACAGGCATTCTCATCAAAACGAAGATAAGTTCCATCTTTACGACGAACTTCCTTTTTTGTTCTTACAATTACAGCCTTAACAATATCACCTTTTTTAATAGGCATATGTGGTGTAGCTGATTTTACTGAAGCAACGATAATATCTCCAACTGTAGCATATCTTTTTTTGTAACCACCCAAAACTCTAATGCATAAAACATCTTTAGCTCCGGAATTATCTGCCACTTTGATGCGACTTTCTGTTTGAATCATATATTTACAAAATTAAATTTATATAATTATTAATAATTTAGGCGACTATTCTCCATTTTTTATCTTTACTGATAGGGCGACATTCAACAAAATTAACCTTGTCTCCAACTTTGCAAGAATTATTTTCATCATGTACTTTATATTTCTTGCTAACAATATATCTTTTTTGGTATTTTTCATTCATTTTAACTCGCTCAACATTAACCACAATAGTTTTATCACCTTTATCACTTATTACCACGCCACTAAATTTTTTTCTAATGACTTTTTTTGTAGTTTCTTTATTAGAATTATTCATACTTGTTTTTATTAATTAAAGTCAGAACTCGAGCAATGTTTTTTTTGATAACTCGAATTTCTCTGATATTTTTTAATTGCTTATTGGAATCTTTAAAACGCAATTCTCGAAGCTTATCTCGCCAATCAGCCAAAGTATCATGTAACTCTGAAACTTTTTTTGTTTTTAATTCTTTAAAATCCATATTTTTTAAATTTAATCTTTTTTAACAAATTTGCATTTGATTGGTAATTTATAAGCAGCTAATTCCAAAGCTGTTTTAGCCATTTCTTCAGTCAAACCTTCAACTTCATACATTACCATCCCTGGTTTTACGGCTACTACATAGTGATCAACCGCGCCCTTACCTTTACCCATGGGAATTTCTCCACCTTTTTGAGTTACTGGTTTGTCTGGAAAAATTCTAATCCAAATTCTTCCTCCTTTTTTTGTATATTTGGTTATAACTCTTCTAGCTGCTTCAATTTGTCTGGAAGAAATCCAACAAGCCTCTAAACTTTTTAAACCGTATGAACCAAAATCAACATTGGTCAAAGAACTAGCTTTTCCACCTCTTTTTCCTTTATGTGATTTGCGGTATTTAGTTTTCTTTGGCATTAACATATGTCTTGTATAAAATTAAATTATAAATAAAATTACTTTCCTTCTTTATTAAAAACTTCTCCTTTGTAAATCCAAACCTTAATTCCAATAGCACCATAAGTAGTGTGAGCAGCACCACGAGAGTAATCAATATTAGCTCTCAAAGTACTAAGTGGTAATTTTCCTGAAATTAATTTTTCAGTACGAGCAATTTCAGCTCCATTTAAACGTCCAGAAACTACAACCTTAACCCCCAAAGCACCAGCTCTCTCAATGCGAGAAATAGCTTGCTTCATAACTTTTCTAAAAGGAACTCTTTTTTCAATTTCCAAAGTCATAGCTTGAACATTGATTTGAGCACTTAAATTTGGGTTGTCAACTTCTTTAATATTTATATTAATTTCATTTAAACGAATCTTCATTGGATTACACAAGAATTTACGGTGTAAAGTTCTCTTCAATTCTTCTACGCCATTACCACCACGACCAATGATAACACCAGGTTTTCCGGTATAAATATCAATATTTATTTGACCAGAACTGCGAGCGATTTCAACTTTATCAATACCAGCTTCTCTGAAATTTTTGATAATATATTTTCTCATCAAAACATCTTGTTTGGTGTTTAAAATATAATTATTGCCAGAACTGAACCAAGTTGATGGCCAAGTTTTGATAATTCCGATTCTTATTACTTTTGGATTTATTTTTTTACCCATACAATTTTATTTATCTCTATAAATTATTAATATTTAATTAACCTACTTTTCTTTGAAAAACCTTGGCTCCAAAACCTTTGCTAGAAGCACCTTCTCCACCTTTTTTACTCTCTATCTTATCATCCTTGCTCTTTCCTTTAGCTTTTGGTTTTTGAGCTAAATCATCTAATTTAATTGGATCATCAGTTTTAATTTTTTTAGCTTCTCTTTTTCCACTATCAACAATTTCACTTAAAATTAAATAAACGTGACTCATTCTTTTTCTAATAACAGTAGCACGGCCGTGAGCTTTTGGCATCCATCTTTTTAAAGTTTTGCCGTCTTCAATTCTGATTTCTTTTATAGTTAAATTATTTTTATCCAAATCATAATTATTTACAGCATTGGCAATAGCCGAATTTAATAATTTCAAAATTGGCTCGGCTGACTTTTTGTTAGCAAACTTTAATTGATTGATAGCTTTATTAACCTCCATCCCACGAATCAAACCAGCTACTAAACGAGATTTGCGCGGAGCTATTCTAAGATGTTTTAAATTGGCTTTAACTTCCATATTATTTAATATTATAATTTGTATTTAATAAATTTTTAATCTTTATTTTCCACCTTTGGCTTGAGTTTTGGCCATCTTACCTCCATGAGTAATAAATTTCTTGGTAATAGAGAATTCCCCTAGTTTATGACCAACCATGTTTTCCACAACGTAAACTGGAATATGCTGTTTTCCGTTGTGAACACCAATAGTATAACCAACCATTTCCGGTGTAATAGTACAAGCTCTATCCCAAACCTTGATAACAGTCTTGTCATTTTGGTCCATGGCTTGTATTTTTTTTAGAATTCTAGGGTTTACGTAAGGCCCCTTTTTCAAACTTCTTGACATATTATTTTTTAATTTATTATTTTATTACTTTCTTTTTTTATTAACTCTTCTCTTTACAATCAATTTATTGGAACGACGTTTCTTTCTAGTCTTAACACCAAAAGCTGGTTTACCCCATTTGGTTTTTGGTCTTTTTAGACCGATGGATTGTTTACCTTCTCCACCACCATGAGGGTGATCAACTGGGTTCATAGCTGTTCCACGAACTGTTGGTCTAATACCCATACGTCTTTTACGGCCAGCTGAACCAACTTTGATATGCATTTTATCTGGATTACTTACTTGTCCAACTGTACAAAGAGCTTCTTTTTTAATTAATCTGATTTCACCTGATGGCATTTTTACTTGAGCATATTTTCCTTCAACGCCCATAACATAAATAGCATTTCCAGCTCCACGAGCAATCTTTCCACCCTTACCTGGTTCAATTTCTACATTATATACAGCAACACCGGCTGGAATAAATTGAAGTGGCATAGCATTTCCAGCTTTGATTTCTACCAAGCTTTTTGAACTTACTACTATATCCCCTTCTTTTAGGCCAACTGGAGCAATAATATATCTCTTTTCTCCATCACGATAATTTAATAAAGCAATACGAGCACCACGGTTTGGATCATATTCAATAGTTTTTACTGTTGCTGGGATATCAAATTTGTCTCGATTGAAATCTACTAAACGAATATATCTGCGATGTCCACCGCCTTGATGTCTAACTGTAATTTTACCTTGGTTATTTCTACCACTGTTTTTCTTTTTTATAATCATTAATGATTTTTCTGGTTTTACTTTTTTTGTTAAATCAGCAAAATCATCATATGTAGCATGACGTCTTTTTGGTGCATTTGGTTTTAATTTTTTGATAGCCATATTTTTTTATTTAAACTCCTATTTAATTAAACTCCTTCGTAAATAGAGATGCTTTCGCCTTTTTTAAGAGTAACGATAGCTTTTTTAAAATCTTTTCTTTTACCTGTAATTCTACCTCTATTTATTTTTTTACCTTTCATTTTAATAACATTAACTGAACTTGGTTTTACTCCATAAACTTCTTCAATAGCTTTCGCTACAGAAATCTTATTGGCTGTAGTTTCTACCATAAAGACATATTGATTAACTGAATTTAAAGTAGTAGCTTTTTCGGTAACCATCGGTTTAACTAAAACACGATAAGCTTGTCCGCTAGTAGTTTTTTTAGTTGAACCTTTTTTAGCAGATTTACTTTCAGTAGCGCTGTAAAGATCTTTCATGCTATCAGAAGAACCTTCCTCTACTTTAGTAGTTGAAACTTCCTTCTTGCTTTTAGCTGAAGTCTTTTTTGCGTCGTTTTTAGTATCGTCTGTTTTATTAAATAATCCCATATTTATAAATTTAAATTTTTATTTTGAATATCTCTCATTGATAGTTTTAACAGCTGATTCAGTTAAAATTAAATTTCTATTCTTCAGCAAATCAATGATGTTTAAATTTTCCAAATTAATAATTTCTAATCCAGCCAAATTTCTAGCAGAGAAAACAACTTTCTCGTCTTTGATATCATTAATAAATAATACACTTCTCTTAACTTTTTTATCACCAACTGGAAAAATATTTTCAATTTTCTTAACGCAGGTATTAAAAGTTTTGGTTGAATAATCTTTTAAATCAAATTTATCAACTACAGCTAGGTTATTACTTGAAAGACGATCTGATAAAACCATCATTAAAGCTTTTTGATTCATTTTCTTGTTAATTTTTTTAGAAAAATTTCTGTCTTTTCTTGGACCAAAAGTAACACCACCACCAATCCAAATAGGAGAACGACTAGAACCAGCACGAGCACGACCTGTTCCTTTTTGTTTCCATGGTTTTTTACCACCTCCAGAAACTTCAGCTTTTGTTTTAGTGTGAGCCAAAACTTGACGTTCGTTAGCTGATTGAGTAACCATAGCTTGGTGTACTAAATCTTCATTAACCTTTACTGCGAAAACCTTTTCAGATAAATTTACTTCTCCGATGATTTCAGCGTTTTGGTTGTATATATTTGTTTTAATTGACATACCTTTATGTTATATTTTTTTATTACTAAAAGATTATTTTACTTCTTCAGCTACTGAAGCTTCTTCAGCTGCAACTTCTTCTACCACTGGAGCTTCCTCAACTACTGGAGCTTCTTCAGAAATAGTCTCCTCAACTACTGGAGCTTCACTAACATTTTCTTCTACTACTGGAGCCTTTTCGCTTACAACAGCTTCTTCAACAGCTGGAGCTGAAACAGCAGAAGCATCTTTGATATTTAATTCTCCCAAGCCTTTAATTAACAATAATCCATTTTGGGCCCCTGGAAGACCTCCTTTGATATATAATACATTATTTTCTAAATCAACTGAAACAACTTCTAAATTTTTGATAGTAGTACGATCACCACCCATACGACCGCCCATTCTAACTCCTTTGAAAACGTGTGATGGACCTAGAGAACCAATAGAACCAGAGGCTCTTAATTGGTCTTTATTACCATGAGTTTTTTTAGAACCAGAAAAACCATGTCTTTTTACAACACCTTGAAAACCTTTTCCCTTAGAAACACCAGTAACATCAATAATGTCACCTTTGGCAAAACTAGCAACATCAATAATTGAACCTGTCTTCATTTCTGGCTTAATTTCATTTACTCTAAATTCACGTAAATATTGAGCATTTTCTCCAGTAATACCAGCCTTTTTTAAGTGTGAACGAACCGGTTTGGAAATATTTTTTGCTTTTCTAGTACCAAAAGCTAATTGTAAAGCTTTGTAATTGTCAGAACCCATGTCTTTTACTTGGCTGATAACACAAGGACCAGCAATAACCTTTGTAACGCTGATACATTTATCACCTTCCCAGATTTGGGTCATATTCATTTTTTTTCCTAATATAAATTTCATATCTATCTAAATTTAGTATATAAACAAAAAACTGGCCTTCAACAAAACCAGCTCAAAAAATAATATAAATATATAATATAAATATATTAACTTGAAAATGATATTTTGTTGAATTTTGCTTACGACTTGGCAAGCAAGCGCCTCCTGCGAAATATTAATCCTCAATTAAAGAACTTTCTCGAACAATGAGAGTTTCTAAAAAATCAGTTTAATATTTTAATTTTAAAATACGTTTTGAAAACTAAAAATAATTAACAAAGTTAATCTTCTCAACTCTATCTATTTTAATCCATTTTTATTTCTAAGTCAACCCCTGCTGGCAAACTAAGGTTTGTCAAATCTTCAATGGTCTTAGCTGATGGTTCAATAATATCAATCAATCTCTTGTGAGTTCTGATTTCATATTGATCTCTAGCGTTTTTATGAACAAAAGTAGAGCGGTTTACTGTGTATTTTCTCTTCTCAATCGGTAGTGGAATTGGTCCAGAAATTTGAGCATCATTTCTCTGAGCTGTTTCCATAATGGTTTTAGAAGCTTGATCAATTATTTTGTGGTCAAAAGCCTTGATTTTGATTCTAATTCTACTTTTGAATTCTCCGCCTTCACTCTTAACGGATTTGGTTTTTTTGTCAGTCATAAATTATTTTTTTAATGAAATAAAAATTTTTTAATAAACATTAGATACCCGCTCTCTAAAGAGAGGGCGGGTATAAATATCTACTATTTGATAATTTTAGAAACAGTACCAGCTCCAACAGTTCTTCCACCTTCGCGAATAGCGAATCTCATCTTTTCTTCCAAAGCGATAGGAGCGATTAATCTTACAGTCATATTAACTGTATCTCCAGGCATAACCATTTCTACACCAGCTGGCAATTCAACTTCACCAGTAACATCAGTTGTTCTGATATAAAATTGAGGTTTGTAGCCTTTAAAGAATGGTTTGTGTCTTCCACCTTCATCTTTGCTCAAAATATAAACTTGAGCTTCAAAATCAGTGTGAGGAGTGATTGTTCCTGGTTTAGCCAAAACTTGACCTCTTTCAACTTCGTCTTTCTTTGTACCACGAAGTAATAAACCAGCATTATCTCCAGCTTGTCCTTGATCTAATAATTTTTTAAACATTTCTACGCCAGTGATAGTTGTTTTTTTAGTTTCCATTAAACCTACGATTTCAACTTCTTCACCAACCTTGATAACACCTCTTTCAATTCTACCAGTAACTACTGTTCCACGACCTTCAATTGAGAAAATATCTTCAATTGGCATCAAGAATGATTTATCCAAATCACGTTCTGGTGTTGGAATAAAATCATCCAAAGCCTTAAGTAAATCTATAACTGGTTGAGCGTCTGGACCACTTGAGTTTTCAACAGCCTTCAAAGCACTACCTCTAATGATTGGGGTAGCATCACCAGGAAATTCATATTTCTTTAATAAATCAC
>CAYYLI010000003.1:0-20751 GCA_964472595.1 uncultured Gammaproteobacteria bacterium
CACTTGATATTACTGAAGTAGAAAAAAAAGCGGTAGAAGATGCCGCTAAATCAGCTGGTGCTAGAAAAGTATATTTAATTGAAGAGGTTATGGCCGCAGCTTTAGGAGCGGG
Organism: uncultured Gammaproteobacteria bacterium; assembly: GCA_964472595.1. GTDB lineage: Bacteria > Patescibacteriota > Patescibacteriia > Patescibacteriales > UBA12465. The sequence goes on from CAYYLI010000003.1 coordinate 113, forward strand.
ACTGCCAGTAGATAGTCCTCGAGCTAATATGATCGTTGATATTGGCGGCGGAACTACTGATATTGCTGTTATTTCTCTTTCTGGTGTAGTAGCCTGGAAATCTCTTCGTTTAGCTGGTAATGAGTTAGATGCTAATATTATTGATTATATTAGAGATAATTTTAATGTTTTAATCGGAGAACAATTGGCTGAAAAAATTAAAATTAATTTGGCCTCAGTGATGCCTTTTGAGGAGGATAGAATTATGGAAATCAGAGGCAGAGATTTAATAAATGGTCTACCAACGGCTATCAAAATTTCTGATGCTCAAGTTAGAGATGCTATTAAAAAAACAATTATTAAGATAGTGGAAAATATTAAATTAACTTTAGAAGAAACTCCGCCAGAGTTAGTAGCTGATATTTATGAGCATGGTTTGTATTTAAGCGGTGGTGGAGCCTTGCTTCATGGTTTGGATAAATTAATTTCTCGAGCTACTAAAATTCCAGTAATGGTGGTAGAAGATCCTTTATCTGCTATGGTTCGTGGAGCTGGTTCTTTGTTTGCTGATGAAGAATTATTAAAAAAAATTACCTCTGTTTTAGATTTATAATTTTTTAAATCTCAGTTTTTATGAGAATTTTATTTGACCGGAAAAATTTTAAAATTTTTTTAGCAGTTTTAATTCTGCTTATTTTTTTAAATGTTATATTCTTTTCTTCTTGGGGGCATCGTTTGTTTTTAAACATTTCCAAACCGGGAGCTTCTTTTTTCCGAAAAAATTCTCAAGATATTGATAAGCCCGATAAGAGCAAAAAAGAATTAGAGGAGGAAGTAGCTGTTTTACAAGAAAAATTGTTAAAAAATGAAGTAGAGCTGGCTAAGTTTAATTCAACTGAGGAAGAAAATTCAAAATTACGTCAGTATTTAAATTTTTTCACTAATAATTCTAGAAAATATGTTGTGGCTAATGTTATTTGGCAGGAAAATTTGTTAAATTTTTCTCACTATAATCAAAATATAGTTATTGATAAGGGTAGAAAAGATGGTTTATTTGAGGGCTTGGTAGTTATTAATGAAATTGGGGTGGTGATTGGGAAAATTATTGCAGTTGAAGATAATAGTTCTCGAGTTTGTTTAATTAATAATAGTTTTTGTCAGATGGCCGTATCTCTGAGTAATGAAAATAGAACAGTTGGTTTGGCTGAGGGTGATTTAGGTTTATCGGTCAAAATTTCTTTTGTTTCTCAGTCGGAAAATATTAAGGTGGGCGATCAAGTAATAACCTCTGGCTTGGAAAAAAATATTCCTCGTGGCTTGGCTGTCGGACGTGTAAATAATGTTGAACAAGAAGTAAATGATATTTGGCAAAATATTAATGCCGAAGCTTTATTTAATATTAATAATCTTAATATTGTTTCAGTAATTTTGCCTCAGTAAATTATAATTTTATGCCAAAGTATTTCAAATTTATTTTTTTGTTTTTTTTGGCCTTCTTGATTTTTTTATTGCAGGCCTCTTTTTTTAATTCCTTACCCGGTCTTTGGGGGAGAATTAATTTACCCTTATTATTTGTTATTTCTTTATTTATTTTTTATAATTTCAAAAATTCTTTGTATCTGGCACTGTTTTTGGGTTTATTTTTGGATTTATTTTCTTTTTATTTTTTTGGAATTTATACTATTTCTTTTTTGTTGACCTTATTTTTAGCCGATTTTGTTTGGGCTAATTTTTTCACTAATCGCTCTATTTATTCATTTTTAATTTTAGGAGCCTTTCTTTCGCTTTTTTATAATTTTATTTTATACCTGTTTTTATTGATGTTTGAGAAGAATAGCATAAATGTTGCTTGGTTTGGTAAGTATTTTTGGTTGAATTTGGGGCGGGAGGTTTTTTGGGTAATTTTACTTATTCTCATATTTTTCTATTTCTTAAATCGTCAAAAAGGGCGCTCCGGGGGGCTAAGTTTTGAAAAAAAATCGTTTTAGTGCTATTATATAGGTAGATAATTAAATAAATTTAATATGAAATTTGATTTTATTACAATCGGCGGCTTGACCGAAGATGTTATTTTTTTCAGCAAAGAAGGTCTTTTATTGGACAATCAAGGAGATCTGTTGCGCCAAAAATTATTAGCCTTTGAACAGGGAGCTAAAATTAATATTAAGGAAACAGAAATGGGCTTCGGCGGTGGTGCCGCTAATTCAGCCATTGCTTTGGCTAAGCTAGATTTCAAGGTGGCTTGCTTGGGTTGTTTGGGTTCTGATAATAGATCATTTCGTATTTTAGAAAATTTACAGAAATTTGGAGTTGATTGTAGCGGAATTTCTTTTACTAAAAAGAGTCAAAGTGGTTTTTCTTTTGTCTTGAGTAACAAAAAGGATAGAATAATTTTTGCTTATCGAGGAGCTAACGATTTTTTTAAAGTTGAAAACAAGGATAAAAATATTATTCAAAATTCAGCTTGGGTTTATTTGGCGTCTCTGCCAGATAATCACTTAAGTAGTTTGAAAAATATTTTTGCTTTTAAAAACAAGATAGCTTGGAATCCTGGACTTAAACAATTATCAGGTGATATTAAAAAAATAAGTCCATTTTTAAAGAAGACCGATATTTTATTATTAAATAAAGATGAAGCTTTAGAATTGGTAAAAAAATCAAAAAATTTCAAAGCTTTGTCAGATAAGTTTTTAAATGATTCTAAAAATTTAATAAAATTGCTTAAGCAATTTGGTCCAGAAAAAATAGTTCTAACCGATGGTTTAAATGGTTCTTATTTTTATGATGGAGAAAAAGTTTATCATCAAAAAACCATCAAGAATAAAAAAAATGTTGATGCTACTGGAGTTGGTGACGCTTTCAATTCTACTACAGTTGGTTTTTTATATAGATTATCAGGTGATTATGTGAAGGCTATGACTTACGGGGCAAAAAATGCCTCATCTTTAGTGGCTAAAATTGGAGCCCAAAATGGATTATTATCTTTAAAAGAATTAAGAAAAAAATAATAAAAATTAATTTAATAAATTTATGAGAAATATTTTTTTAATTGAAGATGATTTGAATATTCTTTATGGTCTAAGTGATATTTTTTCTTCCAACGATTATGAGGTTGCCACTAGCGACTCCAATGAGGAAATCGAAGATATTTTAAGTAAGCTAAGAAAGTTCAAACCAAATATTATTATTTTAGATTTAGTTTTACCAAAAGTTGATGGTGGTGAATTGATGAAAAAAATTAAAGAGGATGATGTTTTGGCTAGTGCTGAAATTTTTATTTTTTCTGATTTAAGTGAAGAAGACGGTCGTAGTCGCAGTATTGGCTTGGGGGCTAACTATTATTTTATGAAAAGTGAATTTGATATTTATACTTTTGCTAATAAAGTAATGCGGATGATGGATAGGGAAGATAAATTTGCCGAAGAAGATAACTTAGAAGATGCTGAAGATATTGTTATGGATTAATTAACAACATCTCAGTCCTTAATTTATATATGAAAAAAAAGAAAAAAATTATTATTATTTCATCGATTGTTATTGTTTTAGCTGTGGTGATAATGTCTTTTGTTTTTAAAAAGGACAAGGTGGAGTATGTTAGTGTGGCTTTAAAAAGACAGGATTTAAAGCAAACAGTTAGTGAAGTGGGGACGGTTCGTGCTAGCCAGGAAATTGGCTTAAATTTTTTACAAGCTGGAAAATTAAACAAACTTCAAGTCGCAGTAGGGGAGGAGGTTGTTGAGGGACAAGTTTTAGCCGAATTAGATTATGCTTCTTTGTCTATTAGAAGAGAAGAGGTTAAAGCGGCCTTAAACATTGCTCAAACCAATCAGGATAAATTAATTAAAGGAGCTTCTTACGAAGATATTTCAGTTTTAGAGGCTCAACTTCGACAAGCTGAAAGCTCGTATAATTCAGCTAAAAATGATTTGGAAAATACTAGAAATTTAGTTAACGAAAATATTACTCAATCAGCTAAAACTTTGAGTGACTTGAAAGCTTCCAACGCTTCAGCTCCGATGTTAATTAAACAATCAGTTGAGTCAGCTAAAATTAATTTATCAAATACTGAAAGATCCGGCCAACAAAATATTAATAATAGTCGTGACGCTTTATTGTCCTCGTTTGATTATAATTTTTCTGTAGCTAAATCAGCTTTGGATGTGGTTAATAGAATTTTGGACGACGAGGATATCAAAAATGTTTTTAGTGTTAAAAATTATTATTATAAGTCAGAGGTAGAGCGCTTGTATGATAATGCCATGGAAATTTTACCAAAAGTTTCTACCTCCATTCAAAGTTCCAAAGTTGCTCCTAGTACCGAAAACTTAAAAAAAACATCTGATGACTTAGCTTCTTTTTTAGGTAAGACTTTTACGGTTCTAAATACTTGTTTTAGCGCTTTGGAAAATACTATTGTTTCTTCATCTTTTTCTCAAGCCTCTCTTGATGCTTTTAAGGCTAATATTAATGGTAGTAAAACTCAAGTTAATTCTTCTATTGCTTCATCACAAAACTCCTATTTTTCTTATACTAATGCAGTTTTGAATAATGAAACTTCGGTTTTGAGCGCTCGAGATAATTTGCGCAAAGCTGAGGCTTCTTTAAGTGATGCTATTTCTAATGCGGAAAATGCTTTTTCTTTAGCAAAAATAAACGGGCAACAACAAATTTCTTCAGCTGAGGCTAGAGTAGATTCAGCTAATAAAAATTATGAGGTTGTTAAATTGCAATTAGCTAAATTAAAAACTCCAGCCAAAAATGATGATTTAAAGTTGGCTCAGTCTCAAGTTGATCAAGCAACTGCTAATTTACAATTAATCGAAAAGCAAATTGAAGATAATATTATTAAAGCTCCAATCAATGGAAGAATAGTTAAGATAAATTATGAAGTCGGGGAACAGGTTAATGGCTCTCAAGCTGTTATTGGTTTATTGACGGAAAATAATTTTGAAATTGAAGCCTTTATTTCGGAGTCAGATATTAGTAAAATCAAAGTTTCAGACGAAGTTCAGGCTAGTTTTGATGCTTTTGGTGAGGATAATAAGGTTACTGGCAAAGTTTATTTTATTGAGCCAGCTTCAACTTCTATTTCAGGTGTAATTTATTATAAAATTAAAATAAATTTTGCGGAGGATGAATTAAATAGCAAGGGGCTTGTTTTGAAATCTGGTATGACTGCTAATATTGATATTACTACTAATTTTAAATCCAATGTCTTGTCAGCTCCAGCTCGAGCTGTTTTAACTAGAAGTGATGGGACTCGTTATGTTAGGATTTTAAAAGGAAAGAATGTTGAGGAGTATGATGTTGAAGTTGGAATTAGTGGCGATCAGGCTATGTTAGAAATAAATTCAGAAGAATTAAATGAAGGTGATATGATTATTACTTCAATTAAAAATAAATAAAATGTTAATTAGAGTAAAAGATCTGAAAAAAGAATATGACTCTGGTGATGTTAATACCAAGGTTTTGCATGGTGTTTCTTTTGATATTGAAGCGGGAGAATTTGTCTCAATTATGGGGCCGTCTGGTTCCGGAAAATCAACCTTGATGCATATTCTGGGGCTACTTGATAGATTGAGTAGCGGTGTTTATGAATTTGAGGGTCAGGATGTTAGTAGTTTAAGCGACGATGAATTGGCTGCTTTTCGTAATAAAAAAATTGGTTTTATTTTTCAATCTTTCAATTTATTAGCTAAGACTTCGGTTTTGGATAATGTAATCTTACCTTTGACTTATTCAGAGAATCGTCATCACATGGAAGAGAGGGCTAAAAAAGTTTTAGAGAGTGTTGGGTTGGGTCATCGTTTTAATTATTATACCAATCAAATTTCTGGTGGAGAAAAACAGCGCGTTGCTATTGCTCGGGCCTTGGTTAATAATCCTTCAGTTATTTTTGCTGATGAACCGACCGGAAATCTTGATTCTAAATCAGGTAACCAAATTATGGAAATATTGCAAAAATTAAATGACGAAGGTAATACTATTATTTTAGTTACTCATGAAACTGATACTGCTGAGCATGCCAAGAGAATGATTAAGGTAAAAGATGGAATTATTATTAGTGATGAGTTAGTAAAAAATCGTCGCTTAGCCAAAGATGGAGTTTTGTTAAAATAATTTATGAATTTTACAAGTTTAAAACAAGCCGGAAGAACTTCTATCAAAGCTCTTAGAGCCAATAAAGCTAGGAGCTTTTTAACTATGCTAGGTATAATTATTGGTATAGCTTCTGTTATTATTATTATGTCGGTTGGTTCTGGGGCCCAGAGTTTAATTTTGGGACAAATTGAGGGTCTGGGGTCAAATTTAGTTTCTATTACTCCTGGAAAATCAGATGAAAAAGGTCCTCCTACTTCGGTTTTAGGAATTGTAGTTACAACGCTTGATTGGGATGATTTTAAATCAATTGATAAAATAAAAAATGAGATTGGTGTAGTGGCAGTGACGGCTTATGTTAGTGGAAAGGCCACAGCTTCTTTTAGAAACACTTCTTTGGATGCAACTTTGGAGGGTGTTTCAGATTCATATTTAGAAGCGAGTGACGTTGAATTGGATTCCGGTCGTTTCTTTACAGCTGAAGAAAATGAAAATTTAGCTAACTTGGCGGTTTTGGGTAGTGGAGTAAAAAATGATCTTTTTGGTGATTCGGAAGCTGTTGGGCAGAGAATAAAAATTAAAAAACAAGTTTTTGAAGTTGTTGGTGTTTTACCAGAAAGAGGTAAGGTGGCTTTTGCTGATAATGATAATACTATTTTTATTCCTGTCAAAACTATGCAAAAAAATATTGTTGGTATCAATTATTTAAATAGTATTAATATTAAGGCTGACGAAAATTTTGATATTAACGATGTTATTTATAATTTAGAAATGATTTTACGTGATAATCATGGCATTAAGGATCAGAGTGGTGATAGTGATGATTTTTCGGTCCGTAGTTTAAGCGACTTATTGGATTTAGTAAGAACTATTACTGATGCTTTGAGATATTTTTTGGCTTTAATGGCTGGGCTTTCTTTAGTGGTGGGTGGAATTGGAATTATGAATATTATGCTTATTAGTGTTAATGAAAGAACGAGAGAAATTGGGGTGCGTAAAGCTATTGGAGCTTCCAATAAAAATATTATTAGTCAATTTTTATCTGAGGCTATAATTTTAACTTTAATTGGCGGTTTGATAGGCATTGCTTTTGGGGTTTTGATATCGTGGTTGATTGCTGTAATTATGAATAGTTTAAATTATGATTGGGCTTTTATTGTTAGCCCGGTTTCTGTGTTTTTGGCTATCTTTATTTCTGGTTTGGTTGGTTTGGTTTTTGGTATTTATCCGGCCAAGAAGGCTAGTAAATTGGAGCCGGTACAAGCTTTAAGTTATGAATAATTTATGAAAATACGAGAAGTAGTAAAATTATCTTTGCTTTCCATGTTGAGAAACAAAACTAGAACAGCTTTGACAGTTTTAGGTATGGTAATTGGAATTGCTAGTATTGTTATTGTTTTTTCGACCGGTGAAGGAATTAGAAGTTTAATAGTTGGTCAAATTGAGGCTTTTGGAACAAATACTATTCAAACTGAAGTTAGAGTTCCTAGTTCTAAAAAGGGAAATGAGGGCGACATGGAAAGTGCTGGTGCTATTGCTAGCGGAATTCAGGTGACTAGCTTAAATGAAAAAGATTTAGAAGATATTAAAAGAATACCAAACATCAATGATGGTTATGGTGCTATTTTAAGTCAGGAAACTATTAGCTATTTAAATGAAACAAAAAAAGCTTTTTTGTTTGGTGTTAGTGCCTCATATATTGATATTGATAATTCAGAGTTAGCTAGTGGTTATTTTTTTAGTGAAAGTGATAATAGCTCTTTGTTTCAAGTGGTTGTTTTAGGAAGTAAGGTGGCTGAAGATATTTTTAAGGGTGATGATCCAATTGGTAAGACAGTTACTATTAAGAGAGGTCGTTATCAGGTTATTGGGGTTTTGAAGGAGCGCGGAGCTACGGTTGGTTTTGATTTTGACTCTATGACCATTCTTCCTGTGAAAACTTTACAGAAAAAAATAATGGGCATTGATTATTTTATGTATACTATTCATCGAGTTGTTAATCCTGAGTTAGCTGAAGAAACTGCCGAAACGATGAGAGATATTTTGCGAGAAAATCATAGCATTAGTAATCCTGACAGAGATGATTTTAGAGTTACTACCATGAAAGAAATGTTGGAGACCTCTAAAGACGTAACTAATAGTATTACAATTTTACTGTTGTTAATTGTAACAGTTTCTTTAGTGGTCGGAGGAGTGGGAATTTTAAATGTTATGTATGTTATTGTGTCAGAGAGAACGCCAGAAATTGGTTTGCGCAAGGCTTTGGGGGCGAAGTTTTCCGATATCATGAAACAATTTTTAATTGAATCAATTTTGATAACTTTGATAGGGGCTATTTTGGGAATTTTATTAGGTATAATTTTCTCTTTTATTGTATTTTTATTAGCTAATTATTTTGGCTTAGATTGGAAATTTTCGGTGCCTCTAAAATCTTTTGGGGTAGCTTTATTATTCGCCATATTTTTTGGGGTTATTTTTGGCCTTTTTCCAGCTAGAAAAGCTGGAAAATTGGACCCCGTAGAGGCTCTGAGAAAGGAATAAGGCTCTTTGTTGACTAATATTTAATAAAAAGTTAAGATATATCTATATTTCATAATTTTTTAAATATATGATGGTAAAAAGAATAGGAATTGACCTGGGGACAACTTATACTTTGGTTTATTTACCAAAAAGAGGTGTGGTTATTAATGAGCCTAGTGTTGTAGCGGTTTCCATTGACGATAACAAGGTTTTGGCTGTTGGACATGAGGCCAAGGATATGTTGGGTCGTACTCCTGATACTATTATAGCTTTAAAACCTTTAAAAGACGGAGTTATTGCTGATTATCGTACTACCGAGGCAATGATCCGTTATTTTATTAATAAGACTTTGGGTAAGGTAAGAATCTTTCGACCCGAGGTTATGGTAGCTGTTCCAGCTGGTATTTCTTCCAATGAAAGACGAGCCGTGATTGAAGCTACAATTGCTGCCGGAGCTAAAGCTGCTTATATCATCAAAGAACCGGTGGCAGCTGCTATTGGGGCCAATATTCCAATTAGTTCAGCTACTGGACATATGGTAGTTGATATTGGTGGCGGAACATCTGAAATGGCGGTTATTTCTTTAGGTGGAGTGGTCTCTTCGACTTCAGTTCGTATTGGTGGTAACAAATTAGATTTAGCTATTTTAGAATATGTTAGAAAAAAATATGGTTTAGTTATTGGTGAGAGAACGGCTGAGGAGATGAAAATTAAAGTTGGCTCAGCTTTGTATCTTGATGATGATAGTGTTTTGACAATGGAAATAAATGGCCGAGATGCTGTTAGTGGTCTGCCAAAAACCATGGAAATAAATAGTAATGATGTCACCGCTGCTATATCTTCCGAATTAGAAATCATTTTAAATACTGCTAAAAAAATTCTTCAACAAACTCCACCAGAATTAGTAGCTGATATTATTGATAAAGGAATTGTTTTGACCGGCGGGACAGCTCTGCTGAAAAATATTGATCAATTGTTTTCTCGCGCTATTGGCGTTTCAACTTATGTGGCTGATGATCCATTATTATGTGTAGCCAAGGGAACTGGTATTGCTTTGGATAATTTAGACTCTTACAAGAGAAGTATTTTAGCAGCTAAATAATTTTTTAAATATTATGCTTATAGGTATAGATGCTTCACGAGCTAATAGGGATTTTAAAACTGGTACCGAATGGTACTCATATTATTTAATTAAAAATTTAATTGAAATTGATAAAAAAAATAAATATATTTTATATTCAGACAAAGAGTTAAATGACTCTTTTTTGTGTGATTTGAACTTGTCGGAAAATAAACACGTTAGTGTTAAGGTCTTGAATTGGCCTTTTTCTTTTTTGTGGACCTTGGGTCGCTTAAGTTTGGAAATGATTTTTCATCGCCCTGATGTTTTATTCGTTCCAGCTCATTCTCTGCCATTATTTTTTCCTAAAAAAACAATAAATACTATTCATGATATTGCTTTTGCTAAAAATGATTTTTTATATCATCCAGCTATTTCTTATAATAATTTTTCCTCACCTGGAAAGGCTACCAATTCTTTAGTAAAGATCTTTACTCTAGGAAAATATTCATCTAGCGCTTCTGATTACTTAAAATGGTCAACCAAATTTGCTTTAAAGAAAGCCAAAAAAATAATTAGTGTTTCTAATTTTACTAAAAATGAAATTTTAAAAAATTATAAAGTTAAGGCTGACAAAATTGAGGTGGTGCATAATGGCTTTGTCGATTCTTTATATAAAATAAGTGATGACCGAGAGATATTAGATTTGATTATAAAAAAATATGGTTTAAATTATCCATATTTCCTTTATGTTGGGCGCTTGGAAAAGAAAAAAAATATTCATCGCCTAATAGAAGGCTTTGCTATTTTTAAAGAAAATAATAAGAACTCTCAAGAAAAATTGGTATTAGTGGGCAGAGCTGGCTATGGTTATGACGAAATGAAATATTTAATTGATGAGTTTGCCTTGGAAAATGATGTTGTTATTTTGGGTTGGGTTGATGAGTCTGATATGCCTTATATTTTTAATTTGGCTAAGATTTTTGTTTTCCCATCTTTATATGAAGGTTTTGGTATTCCAATTTTACAAGCTATGTCTTGCGGTACTCCGGTCCTATTATCAGATTTAGAAGTATTTTTAGAAGTGGCCGGAAAAGATAACGCGATCTTTTTTGATCGTTTTTGTGTGTCTGATTTAGCTAAGAAAATGGAAGAAATGAACAATGATGAAAATTTGCGTCAAACTCTGATTAAAAATGGAAAAGAACATGTCAAAAATTTTTCTTTTAGAAAATGCGCCGCCGAAACTTTAGCTATTATCGAAAAGATGTAATAATTAAATAAAATTATGCCTAAATTTTTATTAAGTATAAAAAAATTTTTTTTAAGAAATAAAATTTATTTTTATATCACCTTAGTTTTAATTATTATCTTTTTATTTTCCTTTGTTTTTATTAAAAGAAACTCTGAACAAAAAAATGATAATTATGGTTTGTCAAAAAAGGAAGAAATAAATAAAACTTGTGGTGATAATTGTGTTTTTAGATTGTTGGATGGAGTGGCTGTAGAACCAGGGCAAGAGAAACCTTTTATTATTTCAGCAGTAATTGATAATCACGATGAGGCGCGCCCTCAATTTTCTCTAAGTCGAGCTTCTGTAGTTTATGACATTCCAGCCGAAGGTGGTATTAATCGCTATTTAGCTTTTTTCTTGAGCGATGCTCAGGATGTTTCAGAAATTGGGCCAATTCGTAGTGCTCGGCCATATTTTTTAAGTATTGCTCAAGAATATAAATCATTGCTTCTACATTGCGGTGGTAGCCCTGAAGCTTTGGCTACTATTATTAAAGATAAAAAATTAACCCTTAATGAATTTTATAATTCCCATTACTTCAAACGTTATGCTGGTTTTGTGGCTCCGCACAACGTTTTGGCTAATTTTTCTAAAATTCAAGAATATTTAAAAGAAAAAGAATTATTAAATTCAGAATTTAAGTCTTGGAGGTTTAAAGATTCTACTAGATCTGATTTTAGCCAGGCAAGTCTAGCTCCTAGCATTAAAGTTTCTAATGGCTTCAAAGATTATGCAATTGAATGGCAATATGATTTAGAAAAAAATATTTATTTAAGAAACTTGGCCGGACACAGTCAGATTGATAATTTTAAAGAGCAGATTTCGGCTTCTAATGTTGTTTTTCAATTTGTAAAAACTGAAATTTTAGATAAGGAATTGCGTTTAAAAATTGGATTAGTGGGGGAGGGCAAGGCCCTTGTTTGTTTAGATTCTTATTGTGAGGAGGCTTATTGGAAAAAAAATAGCGATCAAGATCGCAGTATTTTTTATTATTTAGATGGTCAGGAAGTAGAATTTAATCGAGGTAAAACTTGGGTGCAGTTAATTGATAAAAGTTATTCTTTGGAGTATTAAATTTTAATAATAATAATACGAGCTTCCTTTCGTAAATCCAAAATAGTTTCATATTCAATAGAGCATTCTGAGAATGCTTTTTTTGTTAGCTCTAATAATTTTTCTTTTTGCCAGGGATTAATTTCAGCATAAATAAAAAAGCTATTATCTTTTTTTATTTGAGAAATTTGTTTGAATAATTCTTGGTAGAATTTTAAACCATCCTTTCCTCCGTCTAAAGCTTTTTTTGGTTCCATTTTAAGGCTGGGGGAATTTTTTATTTCTTCTTTTGTTAGATAGGGTAGATTGGCCAAGATATGATATTGAGCTTCTTCTCTTCCAATTTTTTTAAGTAGTGGCTCCAACAGATTACCCAATTTAAAAGATATTCTCTTATTTAGTTGTTGTTTTTGAGCATTTTTTTTTGCTACTTTGAGGGCGGGGGAGCTAATATCTAGGCCGTAAAAATTGATATTATTTTTACTTTGTAAAATATGAGCCAAGCTAATAATTAAACAACCAGAGCCAGTTCCAACATCAATGATATTTATTTTTTTTTGCTTTTCTTTTTGGCATTCTTTTAAAACAGCTTCAACAATCAGCTCACTTTCTGGTCGAGGAATTAGAGTGTCGGAATTAACAAAAAATTCAAGTTGATAAAAACTTTTTTTATTCATTAAATAGGCTAGGGGCCAAGATTTACTTCTTAGTTTTACTAATTTTTTAATTTTTTCTTCTTGCTTGGGGTTGATATTTTTTTCCGGATGAGAAATTAAGAAGCTTTGATCTTTTCGACAAATAAAAGACAGCAGAGAATAGGCCTCCGCTGAATAATTTTCTATTTGAGCTGTTTGAAGTTTTTGGCCGATTTGTTTTAAAGCTTCGGAAATATTCATATTAGTTTTGTGCTGATAGACTTTTTACGATATCATCAATTCCTCCTTCCATAATTTCGTCAATGTTGTGCCATGATTTGTTGATGCGGTGATCAGTGATGCGACTTTGAGGAAAATTATAGGTTCTAATTTTGTCACTGCGATCGCCCTTGCCAATTTGATCTTTTCTTTCCTGTGAATCTTTGGCAGCTTTTTCTTCTTCCATTTTGGCCAATAGGCGAGAACGTAAAATTTGCATAGCTTTTTCCTTATTTTGATGCTGTGATTTTTGATCTTGGCAAGAAACCACCAATCCTGTTGGTAGGTGAGTAATACGAATAGCTGAATAGGTAGTGTTAACGCTTTGTCCGCCAGGTCCTGAGGAGCAGAAAGTATCTATTCTAATTTCGCTGGGCTCTATTTTAACATCAACCTCTTCCGCTTCTGGTAGAGCCACAACAGTTGAGGTGGAAGTGTGAACCCGGCCCTGCTTTTCAGTTTCTGGCACTCTTTGAACGCGATGAGTTCCAGCCTCATACTTTAAATGACCATAAACGTCTTGACCGGAGACCGAGAAAATAATTTCTTTAAATCCACCGATACCAATTGGGCTAGAATCTAAAACTTCGGTTTTCCATCCCATTTTTTCAGCATAGCGACTATACATGCGGAAAAGTTCGGCTGTAAAAAGGGCCCCCTCATCACCCCCAGCTCCAGCTCTTATTTCCATAATAATATCTTTTTTGTCATTAGGATCAGCTGGGTGTAATTCTTTATACAGTTCAGCCTCTAATTTTTCTTTTTCTTCTTTTAAGCCGCTCATTTCATCAAAGGCAATTTTCCCTAATTCTGAAGAACCCTCACTTTCAATTAACTCTTGGTTACCAGAAATATTTTCTTCTAATTTTTCAATTTCAGTAATTAAATCATAAGCCTTACGTAGGGAGGCTTGTTCTTTGGCTATTTTAGTCATTTTGCTAGAGTCAGAAATAATTTCTGGATCAGACATCTTGGCATTTAGCTCTTGGTATTTAATTTTTATTTCATTGTTTGTCATATTAATAGTTTAATTGATTTTTGGATAAAATAAAAGCCTCGAAATCGAAGCTTTTATTGTCAGATTTATATTGCTATTTGCTGTTTTCAGATTTCTTGCTAGCTTTAGCAGCTCTTTTTACAGTTTTGCTTTTTTTAGAATCATCTTTTTTGTCCATTTTAGCTTGGAATTTACCAACGCGGTTGGCAGTATCAACTAATTTTTGTTTCCCTGTATAAAAAGGATGACAATTTGAACATAACTCAGTTTTAATTTCAGTATCAACTGAACCAGTTTCTAATACAAAACCACAAGCACAAGAAGCTTTTATTTTGTTGTTATACTTTGGATGAATATCTTTCTTCATATTGTATATTATAATTATATAGATAAATAATAAAACCATCTATTAATGGCTTTTTTGATAATATCATAGACTAAAAAATAAATCAAGGTCTATCGGAGGGTCGCAAAATTAGCTTGATTTTAAGGGTTTTAAGTGTTAAAATCAGGGTAGAATTATTATTAAATTAAAAGCTATGATTAAAGGTGTAATTATTAAAAATTTAAATAAATATCATGATGATCGTGGTTGGTTGAGCGAAATTTATCGCTCCGATGATCTGCATTATGAGCCTAGTATGGCTTATATTAGTTTAACTAAACCGGGAGTTATTCGTGGTCCACATGAACATAAGTTCCAAAGTGATTGTTTTGTTTTTGTTGGCCCTGGTTCTTTTTCCTTGCATCTTTGGGACAGAAGAGAGGATAGTGAAACTAAGGGAGAATATATTAATATTGAAGTAGGGGAAAACAACCCTAGTTTAGTTATTGTACCGCCAGGAGTAGTTCATGGCTACAAAGCTCTAGGGCCAGTTGATTCTTATTCTTTAAATTTACCAGATAAATTATATAAAGGCGAGGGCAAAACTGAGGAAATTGATGAAATTCGCTGGGAAAATGAAGAAAATTCTCCTTATATTATTAAATAGTTTTTCTTTACGGTCCAAATTAATTATAGTATAATTATTAGAGAAGATAATTAAGAAATTAAAATTATGGCAAAAATATTGGTTACTGGAGGCGCTGGTTTTATTGGCTCAAACTTTATTAGATATTGGTTGAAAGCAAATCCTAGTGATAAAATTATTAATTTAGATAAATTGACCTATGCTGGCAATTTGGAAAACTTGACTGATATTTCGCAAAATCCAAACTATACTTTTGTTCAAGGTGATATTTGCGATACTGATTTGGTTGATAGCTTGCTTAATGGGGTGGACCTAATAGTCCATTTTGCGGCTGAAAGTCATGTGGACAGATCTATAAAAGACAGTTCTGATTTTATTAAAACTAATGTTGAAGGCACTAGAGTCTTATTGGAGGCAGCAAAAAATAATGGTGGAATTCGTTTTCATCATGTTTCTACAGATGAGGTTTTTGGTTCTTTGTCTTTGAGAGATCCTAAATTTAATGAAAACACTCCTTATGACCCTCGTTCTCCATATAGTGCTTCCAAAGCTTCATCTGATCATTTAGTTCGTGCTTATTTCCATACTCATAATTTACCTATAACCATATCTAATTGCTCTAATAATTATGGACCCTACCAATTTCCAGAAAAATTAATTCCATTATTTATTACAAATTTAATTGAAGGAAAAAAAGTTCCAGTTTATGGTCAAGGACAAAACGTCCGTGATTGGATTCATGTAGAAGACCATAATCGGGGAGTGGAGCAAATTATTAAAAAAGGAAAAATTGGCGAAACTTATTGTTTAGGCGGAAATAATGAAATTAAAAATATAGAAATAACACAAAATATTTTGCAACTAATGGGTCAGGGCGAAGAAATGATTGAATATGTAAATGATCGCTTGGGGCATGACTTGCGTTATGCTATAGATTTTTCTAAAGCTGAGAGAGAATTAGGTTGGAGGCCACAAATTGATTTTGTTTCTGGTTTGCAAGATACTATTTCTTGGTATAAAAATAATCCTGCTTGGTGGCAGAAATTAAAAAATAAAATATAGTCTTATGGAAAAAGTTTTGATTTTGGGAGCTGACGGTAATTTGGGTGAGCAATTGCGTTTGGAATTTAGTAAAAAAAATAATTATGAAATTGTTTCTTATACTAAGAATGATTTAAATTTATTGGAGGCAGATTTAATAGGGCCAAAGATTGATAAGGTTAAAGCTAATATTATTATTAATGCTACTGCCTATAATGCCGTTGATAAATGTGAAGAATTTGCCGAAGAATATAAAATAGCTAAAAAAATTAACGGGGAAGCCTTGCGTCAAATTGCTCGTTCGGCCTTGAAAAATGATGCCATTTTAATTCATTATTCTACTGATTATGTTTTTGGTGGTGACACCTGCCAGGAAGATGATTGTGCCGAAGAGTGTTTGCTGGAGTTTAAAGAAAAGGGGGGCTTTAAGGAAGACGACGTGCCTTGTCCAATTAATAAATATGGTGAAACTAAATTGATGGGTGAGAAAGAAATCTTAAAATTAGCTGAAAGAAAATTAAAATATTATATTATTCGTACTTCTAAATTATTTGGGCCTAAAGGAAAGTCTGATGATGCTAAAGAAAACTTTTTTGATTTAATGCTACGAATTTCTCAAACTCAAAATATTATAAAAGTGGTGGGTGAAGAATTAAGTTGTTTTACCTATACTCCAGATTTAGCTAAGCAGACATTGGATATTGTTGAAGAAAAAAAGCCTTGGGGGATATATCATGTGAGAAATAATGATCCGGCTATTTGGTATGATGCAGCTGTGGAATTATTTCGCGTGAAGGGACTTAGAGTGATGGCCCTAGCTGTTTCGGCGAGTGAATTTCCTCGTCCAGCCAAGAGACCAAAATATTCAGTTTTGGCTAATACAAAATTACCGGCTTTGCGTAGCTGGAAAGAAGCTTTAAAAGATTATATAAAAACTATTAATTAAAAAATATGAAAGGAATTATTTTATCTGGTGGTAGTGCTACCAGACTTCGACCTTGTACTAAGGTGACATCCAAACAATTATTACCCGTTTATAATCGACCAATGATTTATTACCCCTTAAATACTTTGATCAAAGCTGGTATTAAGGATATTTTAATTATTGTCGCGCCAGAACAAGCTGGTCATTACTTGAATTTGCTTGGTAGCGGTAAAGAATTTGGTGTAAAATTTACTTACGAAATTCAAGACAAACCCGAAGGTCTAGCCCAGGCTTTTTTGATTGGCGAGAGGTTTATTGATGAAGACAGTGTTTGCATGATATTGGGGGATAATATTTTTGAAGATGACTTTTCTGATGATATTAAAAATTTTAAAGGCGGGGCTAAAGTTTTTGCCAAGAGAGTGCCGGACCCACATCGTTTTGGTGTTGTAGAATTTGATGAAAATAATAAAGCAATTTCTATTGAAGAAAAGCCAGAGAAACCCAAATCAAATTATTGTGTTACTGGGTTATACGTTTATGACAATCAAGTAGTAAATATTTCTAAAAATTTAAAACCGTCTGATCGAGGAGAATTGGAGATCACAGATGTTAATCGCACTTATTTAGAAAAAGGACAATTGGATGTGGCTATGGTCGAGGGAGCTTGGATTGATGCTGGGACTTTTGACAGTTTGTTAGAAGCACAAATTTTAGCAAAAGAAAAATTACAAGATAAATTAGTGATTTAAATTAAATAAAAAAATATGGCAGGAAAAAACATTTCTAATCAAGAAGTGAAGGGAACTAGAGATTGGTTTCCAGAAGAGTTTAATGTTCGTAAATATATTTTTGATAAATGGCGCCAAGTTTGTTTGTCTTACGGTTTTTCAGAATATCTTAGCCCTTTGTTGGAAAGCGCTGAAATTTATCGAGCTAAGTCAGGTGAAGATATTGGTGGCAAAGAATTGATGATTTTTGTTGATCAAGGTGCTAGAGAATTGGCTATTAGACCAGAAATGACTCCTAGTATTGTTCGTATGGTCTCAAAAATTTATCCAACTGCCCCTAAGCCTTTAAAATTGTTTTCTATTGCTAATTTTATTCGCAACGAAAAACCACAACGAGGTCGTAATCGAGAATTTTGGCAATTAAATTGTGATATTTTTGGTGATGAAAATATTTTATCAGACTTGGAGATGCTTCAATTAAGTTTAGATTTAATGTTGGTTTTTAATCCACCAAAAGATTCATTTGTTTTGAAAATAAGTCATCGTGGACTTATTGAGGCTTTATTTGATGTTATTAAAATCAAGAAAGAACAGAGATTAAATTTGGTTCGTTTGATGGATAAGAATAAGAAATTAAAAGATGCTGATTTTATTATTGAAATGGAAAATCTTGGTTTAAAGAATGAGCAAATTGATAAAGTTATTAAATTTATTTCTTCCTCTAATCTAAATGATTTAATTGATAAAATCCCGGAAATGGCTGATTCTTATGCCGTAGTATTTTTAAAAAATATTATGGATAAATTGAAGGCTATCTCTTATGATAAATATGTTATTTTTAGCCCCGATGTTATCCGTGGTTTTGATTATTATGATGGCTTGGTCTTTGAGGTTTTTGATAAGCATCCGGATAATAACAGAGCAATGTTTGGTGGTGGCAGATATAATGGTTTAGCTAATATTTTTGGCTCCAATAATTTTCCAGCTATTGGTTTTGCTCCAGGTGATGAAACTTTCAAATTATTTTTAGAATCTTGGAATATATTACCAAAAATTGAAAGTAAAAAAGATGTTTATTATCTTCCGCTTCTCAAAGAGGAATATGACAAAACTATATTGACTTTAGCTAGCAGCATGAGAAAGGAAGGGAAGAGAGTGGAACTGGGTTTAAATCTAACTAAAATCCCTAAAGCTTTGGAGTATGCTAACAAGAACAATTTAGGTTATGTTGTAATCTTAGGCGAAGATGAGTTTAAGTCTAAGAAGTATAAAGTTAAGGATATGAAGAGCGGGAAAGAGACTAGTGTTAAGATTAAATAATAAAAGACTATAAAATGACCAGTAATTTGGTCATTTTTTTAAGAATTTAAGGCATTGTACGCAAAGTATTTACAATTGTACATAAAATGTGTATAATATAGGTAAGGTAAAACAAAATGAAATAATTAAGTATTTATATGTTAAATTTTTTAAAAAATGGTGGGGGCGAAATTCTTAAACTTTTTTTTAAGGATACCGAAAAAGAGTATTATTTTAGAGAAATTTCTAAAATTTTAAATAAAGAACCCAGTTATTATCAAAAATATTTAGATAGACTGGTCGAGGATAGAATATTGCTAGATAATCGTCGTGGCAATATGCGGTTTTTTAGATTGAATAAAGAGCACCCGCTATATGAGGAAATAAAAAGTATTGTTTCCAAAACTGTTGGTTTGGAAAATGAACTTAAGGAAATGGTTGATAAGCTTTGTGGTGTTGAATGCGCTTTCATATTTGGGTCTATCGCTAAGGGTAAGGAAAATAGTAATAGTGATGTTGATTTAATGTTAATTGGGGATGTAGATCAAAATATTTTTACACCCCTTCTAAGTTCAGTGGAAAGTAAAATTTCTAGAGAAATAAATTATCATATTTATAGCAGGGAAGAAATTATTAAAAAGATTAAAGAGCGTGACAGTTTTATATCTAATATTTTTCTATCGCCAATTATTAAATTAAAAGGAGACCCTTATGAATTCGAAGGAATTTCAAATATTATTAAACAATAACTCAATTGAGCCT
Organism: uncultured Gammaproteobacteria bacterium; assembly: GCA_964472595.1. Lineage (GTDB taxonomy): Bacteria > Patescibacteriota > Patescibacteriia > Patescibacteriales > UBA12465. The sequence continues at coordinate 19,758 of CAYYLI010000003.1, forward strand.
TTTTCTTTAAATTTAAAACTTATTGAAACAAAGATTAAAAAGGCTGAGAGATTGTATGATTTTTCTCATAAAAATTTATCCGGTTTAACAATGGGTGATGGTGATATTGTTTACAATAATATTTATGATTCAGTTAGAATTGCTTGCGAAGTTGTTCTTTTAATTAATGGATATAGAGCCAAGACAAGTGGAGAGGGGCATCACTATATTGTGATTAATACTGCTGCTATTTTGCTTGATGGTCAACTTGTTAATGAGTTTAAAAGATTCCAACAAATGAGAAAAAAAAGAAACCAGATTGAATATGGAGATTTTGTTGGAATTTCTGAAGCAGAATTAAAACAAGCGTATATAGATGCTGGTGTTTTGATAGCTAAAATTAAGGAATTAAAATTTGCTTTAAATAAACAAGGTATATTAAATTTTAAAAAATAAAAAATAATATGTTTAAGAAAGTCCAATTTAATCTCACAAAAATAAAATATATAGGCAAATCAATTGGCAGAAATGTTTGCATAAATATTGATATACTCGATAGAAATTTAAAAATTGATAAAAGAATTAAAGTTGGAGATGTGGTGGAGCTTGAAAAGGAAATAGGTTCTTTTTCGATTGACCAAAAATTTTTTAAAACTAAAGTAAAAATTGTTGTTGTTGAAAAAGATGTTTTGTTTAATGATATTGGTAGCACTGAAAGTTCGATTAATATTGATATGAAAAATTTTAAACAACAAAAATTTGATTATATGATTGAGCTTCGTGAAAAGCGTTTTTTGAAAAATTGGGGTAAGTCAATTGCAAAATTTGAAATTACTATTGAAGCCTCTGCCGTCGAACCGATAAAATATATACCTGATATTGGTGATGGTTGGCTTAAAGTCAAAATGGAAAATGGAGACCTAGTTTCTTTACCAGCTTTTTTGAAAGTGCAGCCAGAAAATATTAAGGAAGGGCGGGAATATTTTAAAATATTGGAAGGTTTGTACAAGGATAG
>CAYYLI010000004.1:0-2850 GCA_964472595.1 uncultured Gammaproteobacteria bacterium
TATATCCCCTTTCCCCTATAACTACTTCTTTAACGACTTAATAAACTCTACAAATAAAGGATGCGGTGCTAGTGGTCGAGAAATGTATTCTGGATGGAATTGAACACCAACAAAGAACGGGTGGTTTTTCATCTCAATAGCTTCAACAATATGACCATCAGGTGAAGTTCCAGAAATAACCAAACCTTTCTTTTCAAATAATTCTCGGTAATCATTGTTAAATTCATAACGATGACGATGTCTTTCATTGATAATATCTTTAAAGCCTAATTTACCATAAGCTTCAGCTAACTTAGTCTTTGCTTTCATCTTACAAGGCCAAACACCAAGACGAATAGTTCCTCCATAACCTTTCTTCTTAATTAACTCTGCTTGTTCTGGCATAATATGAATAACTGAATTATTTCCCTTAGGATTAACTTCTTGAGAATTAGCATCTTTTAAATTACAAACATTTCTAGCAAACTCAATAACTGCCATTTGCATACCATAGCATAAACCTAAATATGGTACTTTTTTTTCTCGACAATATTTAATTGTCTTTATTTTCCCCTCTGAACCACGACTTCCCCAGCCCTGAGGAACAATAATTCCATCAAACTTTTTTAAAATAATAATTCCCTTCTTTTCTACTTCTTCAGCACTAATCCAATGTAATTTTGGTTTAATCTTGTTATACGCCCCGGCGTGTTTGATAGCTTCAATAACTGAAATGTATGAATCACTTAATGAAAAATCACCCGTAGCAAAATACTTTCCCACAATACCAATATTTACCTCTTTTTTAGTCTCTCTAATATTTTTCAACATCTGGGCCCATTTTTTTTCATTATTTTTTGAAGTTGTTGTTGGTTTAGCTTTTAAAGAAAGTTTTTTTAGTATCTTATTACCCAAATCTTTCTTTTCAAAATTTATTGGAACTTGATAGATAGAGTCAATATCAGGCGCAGCGATAACATCCTCTTTTTGAACATTACAATGAATAGCTATTTTTTCGCAACGAATATTATCAATTGGTTTTTCTGATCGAGCAACGATAAAGTTTGGTTGAATACCAGCTCCATTCAATGTTCTAACGGCATGTTGAGTTGGTTTAGTTTTCATCTCACCAATTTTATTAGGAATTGGAAGATAGGAAACCATAACAAACAAAACGTCCTGTGGATTCTTTAATTTCATAACTCTAGCTGCTTCTAAAAATAATAGATTCTCATACTCTCCCACAGTACCACCAATTTCAATCACCATAATTTCAGCCTTGGTCTTCTCTACTGCCTTCATTATTCTTCGACGAATTTCTTGTGGAATATGTGGTACTACTTGTACACATTTTCCTTCATATTCTAAATTTCTTTCTTTGTTGATAACAGTTTGATAAACCCGACCGGTGGTCATATAATTTTCCTTGTAAATATTTTTGTTTAAAAATCTTTCATAGTTTCCGACATCTTGATCAGTTTCATCACCATCTTCGGTCACAAAAACTTCCCCATGCTCTATCGGGTTCATGGTTCCAGCATCAACATTAATATATGGATCAATTTTTAGGGCAGAAACATTAAAGCCCTTGTTTGAAAGTATCTGAGCAATTGAAGCGGCAGTAATACCTTTACCAACACCAGACATTACACCGCCAACCACAAAGATAAATTTTGGATTTTTTTTCGACATAAGTTTATTGACAATTAATTATATTTATATTAAAATTATTTAAAATAGTTGTTTAACAAACCATTAAAAAAGGAGGAAATCATGAATCTACTAGAAGTTAAGGCTGGAAATATCAATGGATATGTCTTGCTTGGAATGAAAGAAACAAACGGTGCAGAAGTTTTAGCTTTTTTCTGTGAAAACGAAGAAGAGGAAATAATTGAAAATGAAATTTTTCAAGATCATCTTCAGGAAGTTGATAGTTTTATACCCACAGAAGAAGGTGCCATCAAGCAAATTGAAAAACTTACAAGTGAGCACTTAAAAAATTGTTGCTCAGCTAAATTTTACGGCAAGATAAAAATATCTGTTTTGCCAGAAAAGTTTTTCAGAAGGTTAAAAGAAAAAACTCTTTTAACTATTGAAGGCGGGCTACCTATTCCAAGTGGAGACGATGAATGAAAAATTATAGAAAAAAGACCACAAACGTGGTCTTTCTTTTTATTTAAAGAACTTTTTAGCAGCATCCATTTGAGGGTCTTTAACTGCCACATAGTCATCATATGTCAATTCTACTTCAACATCAGGTTCAATCCCCTCCTTGCTAATATCTTGACCTTTGGGGGTTAGCCATTTTGCTACAGTTACCTTCAAAGCCGAACCATCACTCAAACTTCTCAACATCTGAACTGAGCCCTTGCCATAACTTGTTTCTCCAATAATGGTCGCTTTGCCATAATCTTTCAAAGCTCCAGCCATTATTTCTGAAGCGGAGGCACTACCACCATTTATTAGCACAACTGTATTATAACTTGAAAGTCTATTCAAACCTTTGGCAGGATAATCTAATTGCTTATCATCAGCAAATTTTTCAATAACAGCCACCTCTCCATTTATCCATTCACCCAAAAGATTAACTGCTGTTTCTAAATATCCACCTGGATTACTACGCAAATCAATTATTAATTTTTTAGAACCAGAAGAAATAAATTGCTTAACCGCTTCAGAAAATAAAGATGAGGTATCATCATTAAAAGCGGAAATTTTAATCAAAAAAATATCATTTTCTAATTTTTCATATTTAACGCTTTTTATAAAAATTTTATCTCTAATAATTTTTACTTCTCTAATTTCATCAATTGAAGAATTGTAGATACTTAAAACAACCTCAGTTCCCTTGGGTCCTCTAATTTTGGAAAC
>CAYYLI010000004.1:2950-5662 GCA_964472595.1 uncultured Gammaproteobacteria bacterium
TGTTGAGTTTTGAGTTTTTCCCAAACTTCCCAATACAAATCAAAATCAACATTTTGCGCCCACTTGCTATCAACTTTACTATATTTTCCGGTTAACCTTCCCAAATAAAAAACTTCAGTTTCAGCCAGCTTTTTCACAACGTCGCTTTTTACGGCCAAATATGCTCCAGCAGAAAAAATAACAAAAACTACCAACAGTATTGCTATTGATGATAATATTTTACTAAAAATTTTCTTTACTTTTTTATTCATAATTATTCCCTTATTATTTTCAAATTATCAGATTCCCTAATATCAATAATTCTAGAAGGCCGACGTTTGGGTCGATATTTTTTTAACCTAACTAAATAATCAGCTTGATGTTTTTGTTTTTTAAAAAAAGAAAAAATCTTATTCAGATTATTTAAGCTAGGGTGCCCACTCAGATTACAACTAGTAGAAATTATTGGGGTCTTTAACTCCTCTATCATTTTACTTAAAAATTTATTTTTTGGCAAACGAACAGCTACACCCATATTTTCTTGCCCAGAAAAAAAAGATAAGTTATCCTTTTTAGGCTCTAAAATAAAAGTTGTTGGACGAGCTTTAGCATCATTTAGAAAAATTTGTAAAACTTTTTCCTGAAAAGAATTAATAACAAAATACTTTTTTATCATTTTTAAACTAGAACACAAGATAATAAAAGATTTTTCCTTAGGCCTATTTTTTATTTCATAAATTCTATCAATTGCTTTTTTGTTTCCGGCCTGACAAGAAAAACCATAAATAGTATCGCTTGGTAAAACTAAAACGGCCCCTCGACGCAAAACATCGAGCAGGCCAGAAAGTGAAGATTTTTCAGACAAGCTTAAAATCTTCATACCTTAAATAATAACGGACTCAACTGTATCAATGGCCGTTGGAATAAATGGCTCTACCCAAGAAACAACCTTGATTAAAATTGGCGCAACATCCGAATTGCCTACCAAAGAATTTAAAAACTCATTAGAAATAGAATAACGTGAAGCTATAAAAACAATAGCTCCTAGAACAAAAAGCCCTTGTATTAAACCCAAAACACCACCCAAAAATCGATTTACAAATGACACTATTGGCAAAGAGGTTATAACTTTTAATATTTTAGCAATAAAGGTAAAAGCTAAATTTAGAATATAGCTAGAAACGGTTAAGATTATAATAAAGGACAAAACCTTCCCCATAGCCGAAGAGCCAAAACCAATAAAAGGAATTAGGTCATATAATTGTTCATAAAACTTAATAGAAATAATAATGGACAAAACTGTAGAAATGATATGAAGAATCATTTTTACCAAACCTAAATAAAATCCATAAAGAATAAAAGCTCCTAAGAAAATAAGTAAAACCAAATCTAATGTTGGCATAGTATTATAAGTTAATAATAATATAAATTAATTATTTTTTTCTATGGAAATAATTCTCGGAAACAAAATATCACCCTTCTTTATTTTTTCAGCATTGAACTGAGTGATTATTTTTTTGGCACTTTCTGGCATAAAAGGATAAATCAGGACAGCAATATTTAAAATATTGCTCGCCATTTTCTGCAAAATTTCAGTTTTTTCTGAACCATCTTCCATTTTCCAAGGTGTGGTCTTGCTTAAAAATTCATCACTCTCTCGCACCTTATTAGCCAATAATTCTAAAGCTGGGCTTAAATCAAATTTTTCTAAATGAGAAATAAAATCTTTAAATAAATTATCAGATAGCATTTCTCCAGATATCAGCGGCACCTCATTTTCAAATTCAACTTTAGGTAAAGAGATGTTTAAATCCCCTTTTTCAATTAAATTGGAAACTCGAGCCACTAAATTACCCAAACCATTAACTAATTCTGCATTATAAGTAGCTGATAACTTTTCAAAAGAAAAATCAGAATCCTCATAGGTATTAATTCCAGAGATTAAAAAATATCTCAAAGCATCTAAGGGATATTTGGCAATTAATTCAGAAATATCAATTGTATTACCCAAGCTTTTACTAATTTTTTGACCATTCAAAGTTAAAAAGCCAAATACTAAGACATTTTTAGAAAGTGGCAAGCCAACCGACATTAACATGGCTGGCCACATAGCGCTTTGTTGACGTAAGTTGTCTTTACCACAGACCTGAAGGCCGGGCCAAAAATTTTCAAACTTTAGCTGATCGTTGGGCCAACCTAAGGCTGAAATATAATTAATCAAAGCATCAAACCAAACATAAATCACCTGAGAAGAATCGCCCGGAACATCAACTCCCCAAGGCATTTTTTCCCGAACTCGAGAAATAGAAAAATCACGCAAACCTTCTTTTACAAAATTTCTTATCTCATTCAAACGATTGGCTGGTTTTACAAAATCTGGATTTTTTTCATAAAATTCTAATAACTTTTCCTGGAAAGCTGAAAACTTGAAAAAATAATTTTCCTCATCAATAAATTCCAAATCCTTGTTAGGATGAAGCGGACAGCGCCCATCTTCTAACTCAGAATCACTCTTTTCCAATTCGCAACCCACACAATATTTAACTTGATAATTTTTTTTATAAATATAACCATTAGCCAAACAAGTTTCCCAAAATTTCTTTACCGCCAGCAAATGTTTAGCATCAGTAGTTCTGATAAAATTATTAAAGCTTAAATTTAATTGCTCTTTTAATTCAAAAAATTTATTAGAATAATAATCACAATGTTGCATAATATCCCTACCAGATTCGT
>CAYYLI010000004.1:5762-10526 GCA_964472595.1 uncultured Gammaproteobacteria bacterium
AAAAATTTATTAGAATAATAATCACAATGTTGCATAATATCCCTACCAGATTCGTTTGCTTGTTGAAAAATTTTTAGTCCATGCTCATCGGTCCCGGTATTAAAAAAAACTTCAAAGCCCAATTGTCTCTTGTGTCGAGCAATAATATCAGCCGTAATAATTTCTTTAGCAAAACCAATATGAGGCTCTGAATTTATATAAGGCAGGGTTGTAGTAATGTAAAATTTTTTGTCAGTACTCATAAATAATATAAACTTTTAATTAATAAATAATAACCGTAAATTCACCTTTACCAGCATCTTTGTCCTGTTCAAATATTTTGCACAATTCATCAATATCCTGATTATAAAAGGTATAAAACATCTTGGTTAACTCTCGAAAAATCAGAACCTTTTTTTTGCTTTCAGAGGCCCTAATTTCTTCTAATAATTTTTTGATACGATGCTTAGACTCATAAAAAATAACCGGATATTTACTAGAAAGCATCTCTTTTAACATACTCATTCTTCCTTTTTTATGGGGCAAAAACCCAAAAAAGGTAAATTTATCAGCCTTGATTCCAGAAACCGATAAGGCCGTTACAATGGCCGAGGGTCCAGGTATTGGCTCAATATTTATCTTAGGATTACTCTTTCTAATAAAATCAACTAATTGGCCACCAGGATCAGAAATATTGGGTGTTCCAGCATCAGAAACCAAGGCAATAGATTTCCCCTCTTCTAGATGCCTTAAAATCATCTCATATTTATCTTGACCAGAGTGGTGGTGAAACGATTTTAAAGGTTGCTTTATTTTATAGTGACTCAAAAGTTTTTGTGCCACTCGAGTATCTTCACTTAAAATATAATCAACCTCTGACAAAATACGAGCAGCCCTAAAACTAAGGTCCTCCAAATTACCAATAGGAGTAGCAACGATATATAAGTTCATAATAGTTTTACAAAAAATTAATTTACCAAATCCTCTTTTCTTTCCTTGATATATTTTAACCAAGCATCAAAGACTTCTACAAAAATTCTAAATGGAGCTTCAATAATAAAGTCTAAAACAAAGACAAAAACATTTATTCTGGAAGCATTGTCGGATAAAAATTTTCCAGTCGCAATAATCGGAGTATAGAAAAAATCTAAAATAAAGGAGAAAAAGCCCTCTTTAGATTCAATAATAATAAACTTCTTAATATCTCTTTTAATTCTAAAACTAAAGAAACTAACAAAGGTCAAGAAGAACAAAAAGATAACAATACTAACCCAATTAAAAGCTAAAGCTGTTAAAGCTTCAATAATAAGATAAATCGTCAAAGAAAAGCCACCAAAATATAGGAGGTTGAATATGGCATCCATAACAAAAGTTCTCTTTATCGGCTTTTTAAGTAAAATTGAACTAGACTTTCTTTTCTCATTAAAAATAATTTCCTCTACCCCGCTAATTATTTTTTTGGTATTTTCCTGAGCTGGGGCCCAAGTAAAAAGTATCATCATAAATAATAAGAAGGCCGGAAAAGCAATATTGATAGCTAGGGTTATTGGGTTCACCGCTTCACCAAAAAATTTAACAGCTGGAATTTCCAATAAGAAAACAAAAATTGACTTTGTTAAAAAGATATAAATAATACTACGAAAACCAGAGCGCCAAAGTTTGTTTTTAATTTTATTAAACCTTTTTTCACAATTTTCTTTGATAATACTGATAAAAACCTTGTGATTATTAACTGCTTGATCATAAATCTTCATTGGGTTGTCCTCAATTGTTTCCTGTAGTATAGAAAAATATAAGGAATAGGCTTTTATAACCTTATCCAATTGTTTTTTTAAAGGATGCTCCAATTGTTGTTGAATAGTTGCATACAAAACATCAATTTTTGAAGCAACATCTTCTACATCTTTAACGGTAACACCTGGTTGAGACCATTTCTTATTGTAATATTTAAAAATAACAAAATTTAATAGATCTTCATCAAAGTTTAAATAGTTTCTAGCTATACCCAGATAAATTTGAATATCTAAATCGTTTTCATAAGGCAAATTTTGCGGTAAGCGAACACTGTCTTTCAAAATTTCAAACATATCCATTACTATCTCTTGTTGAACATTATCTCTAGTTAAATTCATTTCCGTTTCGGAAGCAGCTAAGGAAATAATTAATTTAAATAATTTTTGTCTAGCCTTCTTGGTTCTTTTTTTAGATTTCTTTTTAGTAGTACCAAAAAAAACATGAAAGAAATTGTCATTTTCCCAGAGAAGATTTTGCAGTTTAATATATTTTTCAAAAATATTGGCCACTTCTTGAATCTTTGATTCTGGTATTTTATTATTTTCCAAATAACCAGCCTGAATCAACTCAGTCATCAAATGGACGGCAACGTCTTGACCGCTAGCTTTTTTCAAAAAACCCTCAATCACCATATGTCTCTTGAAAATACGCTTAATAGCATTTTTTCTAAGCAAATGATCATCATCATAATCCACCGCATTTCTAATTTTTTCATAAACTAGAGCTAACTTGGAGGTCATGCTAGACACAATAATATTATTAGAAGAATCCCCAGCCTTTTTTTCCAATCCATTCTTCTTGATATAAATCAATTGAAAAAGACGTTTGGCCGGCGTACTCAAACTCAAAGAACTCTCCTTCTTTTTTATCAAATTAGGGCTAACCATAATTATATTTTATTTAAACTTTATTAGATATTCATATATTACTATAATTTAAATAAAATATCAATGCTCTATTGACTTATTTTCATTAATTTACTATTATATAGCCGTGAGCCTCAAAGGCTTTTTTAATTACAATTTTTATAATAATATGGGATTTTTAGGTAAATATGTGAGTGAATCTATGGCTGAGTTAAAAAAAGTATCTTGGCCTACTAAAAAAGAGACTTATCGCTACACTATTTTAGTGTTTGGCTTAAGTATTTTTGTAGCTATTTTTCTAGGGGCTTTGGATTTTGTATTCAATTTAGGACTAGAAACCTTACTTACTAAATAAACTTTAAAATTACAAAGATAATTTTCAATTACTATGGCTAAACAAAATTTAAATCAAGGCCGACGTTGGTACGTTTTACACACCTATTCTGGTTATGAAGAAAACGTAGCCCACAACTTAAAACAAAGAATTGAAACACTGGACGCTAGTGATAAGATTTTCAATGTCTTGGTTCCTATTGAAAAAAAGATTAAAATTAAAAATGGAAAAAGAAAAGTAATCGAAGAGAAAATTTTCCCTGGCTATGTTCTAGTAGAAATGATTGTAACTGACGAATCTTGGTATATTGTTCGCAACACTCCAAACGTTACCGGATTTATTGGTGTTGGTACTGCTCCTACTCCAATTAGCGAAAAAGAAGTCCAAGGATTACTGAAAAGAATGGGCGTGGACGAACCTAAATTTAAAATTGATATTGAAATTGGAGAAATTGTTAAAATTAATGATGGTCCTTTCAAAAACTTTGAAGGAAAAATTATTAATATCGATGAAGCTAAAGGAAAGGTTAAAGTTAATGTTTCAATGTTCGGTCGCGAAACACCGGTAGAATTAGACTTCCTACAAATTAAAAAAGTATAATTAAAATAAAATTTGATAGTCTCTATAGACTGCGCTTCTTCAAATTTTTTAAAAAATAATATGGCAAAAAAAGTATTAACCAAAATAAAGTTACAAGTTGCTGGTGGCCAAGCTAATCCAGCTCCTCCAGTCGGACCAGCTTTAGGTCAACATGGATTAAATATCCAAGATTTCTGTTCAAAATTTAACGACGCTAGTCGTGATAGAATGGGTGAAGTAGTTCCAGTAGAAATCAGTGTTTACGAAGATCGTACCTTTGATTTCGTATTAAAATGCTCCCCTGCTTCAGAAATTATCAAAAAAGTCGCTGGTATCAAGAAAGGTTCTAGCAAACCACTTAGTCAAAAAGTTGCTTCTATTACCAAAGCTCAGTTAGCCGAAGCAGCTAAAGCTAAAATGAATGATTTAAACACCAATGATCTAGAAAGTGCTATGAAAATCATGGCCGGGACAGCCAGACAAATGGGTGTAGAAATTAAGGATTAATAATTAATATAGGTGGGAGAAAATTATTTTTCGTTATCACCACTACAAAACTATGGAATTTGATAAAAACAAAAGTTATTCAATCGCAGAAGCTATTGAATTATGTAAAGAATTAAAAAAACCAAAATTTGATGCCTCTATTGAAGCTCACTTCCGTTTAGGAATTGACACCAAAAAAGGTGATCAACAAGTTCGCTCAGCTGTTAGCCTGCCTCATGGAAGTGGAAAAGTTCTAAAAGTAGCCGCTTTCGTTTCAGCTGACAAAGAAAAAGCTGTAAAAGAAGCTGGAGCTGATTTAGTTGGTGGCGAAGATTTAATTGCAGAAATCGCTCGCACTGAAAAAACTGATTTTGAAGTAGCTATTGCTGAAGTTGACATGATGAAGCACTTAGCTAAAATTGCTAAAATTTTAGGTACTCGTGGCCTTATGCCATCCCCTAAAAATGATACAGTTACCAATAACCCTGTTAAAGCCGTAGAAGAATTAAAGAAAGGAAAAATTAGCTTTAAAAATGATGATACTGGTAATGTTCATGCTATCATTGGAAAAGTTAGCTTCGAAAACAAAAAATTAGAAGAAAACCTAGTAGCTTTGGTTGAAGCTGTAAGAAAAGTAAAGCCAGCCTCTTCAAAGGGTGTTTATATCAAGAATTTAAGCATCAATGTTACTATGGGTCCTGGAGTAAAGGTTTCTCTATAATCAAA
>CAYYLI010000004.1:10626-20728 GCA_964472595.1 uncultured Gammaproteobacteria bacterium
AAAAAGGACTCAACAAGGTCCTTTTTTTCATACCCTCAAACTAATTTATGAAATTAAAAAACATAAAGAATTAGAAAAAGAGCCACACCTAATAAAACCCGATACCAACCAAACAACACAAAACTGTTTTTCTTCACAAAGTTTAATAAAAATTTAATACTAAACCAAGCTACAATAAATGAAGTGATAAAACCAAGGCTCAATAACATTACTTCCCTACTTGAAAAATTAAAGGCAGTCTTATACAAATCTAAAGTTGAAGCAGCCATCATGGTTGGCACAGCCAATAAAAAAGAAAATTCTACTATTGCCACCCTACCTATTCCCAAAGTTAAACCGCCCAAAATAGTCGCAGCTGAACGAGAAACACCTGGAACCATCGCTAGAGCCTGAAAAACACCAATAATCAAACATTGAACGTAAGAGATGTCCTGAAATTCCATCTCTTTTTTTATTGGCAAATTCTTATCAGCCTCAGCCAAAGCTTCCCTCTTTTCCTTGTATCTTCTCTCAAACACAATCATTAAAACACCACCCAAAAACAAAGCTAAGGAAATTATTTCTAGACTTTCTTGTAAATAATTTTTTACTACTTGATAAAAAATTAAGCCTAAGATAGCGGTAGGAATAAAAGCAATTAATATTTTTTTAAAATACAACAACCAATTAGAAAAAACTTTTTTCCAATACAAAATAATAACGGCCAATATTGAACCAAGTTGAATTATAACAATAAAACTTTTTAGAAAATCACTTAATTCTAAATTTAATAATCTACTTCCTAAAAGCAAGTGAGCAGTAGATGAAATTGGTAAAAACTCAGTTAAGCCTTGGACTACACCCAAAATCAAACTTTTCAAAAAATTTAATTCCATATTTTAATTTATAATAATAATTAGAAAGAAGAGCGATTAGCAATTTCTCTGATAATAATATCTCTATCTTGACCGTATTTATAACGACTAAGTTGTCTAATATTTTTTGACATACCTTCGCGATACTGACCCATAAGAGGCCAAACTGTTTGAATAGAAAATGGTCTAACTGTTTGTCCGTCAACCAGTAACTTAGCAAAACCACCACGACCAACATTGACTAAATCATATTCATTAAAAACCGGAGCAAACTCTTTAACCAAAAACTCAGCATCTTCAGAGCCAACTCTAAAACTAACCATAGTACCAACGTTACCAAAAACAGCATCTTTAATTTGAGTGTCCTGATTTTTACTCAACTGTCCAATATATTGATGAGCAATATTTAAATTAAGCGCATATTTTCTAGCTTCGGATAATATTTGACAAATAGAATTGGTAGTGAAATTTTGAAACTCATCAATATATAGATAAAAATCTTTTCTTTCTTCCTGTGGAATATCAGTGCGAGAAAGCGCTGCCATTAAAATTTTACCCACAATAATCATACCTAAAAGATAGGCATTAGTTTCGCCAATAGCACCTTTAGGTAAATCAACCATAATAATCTTCTTACTATCCATTAAATCCCTGAAATTGAAGGCACTTTTCTGTTGCCCTATAATTGGCATCATCATGTCATTGGACACAAATGGGGTCAATTTTGAGGTAATATAGGGCACCATATTGGCTAGTGCCGCCTCTCCTCCAGCCTTTTCCGCCTCTTTTTGCCAGAAATCAACTACAGTCTTGTTTTTACATAAATTAAGCTTCATACGGCGAAAATCCTCATCAGCTAAAACCTTGGATATTTCCATTAAAGTTGAACCGGTTTCCGGGCTGTCCATTATTAAAAGCAAAGCATTGCGCATGTATTGCTCAAACATCGGTCCGCCAGTAGCCTTAAGATCATATAATTTATCAAAAATACTAATCATCTCATTGATAACAAAACTTTTTTGTTCAGGATAACGAGGATCATATTCCAATAAATTTAAACCTATGGGTCGCTTAGTATCGGAAGGAGAAAAAATAATTACATCTTCAGCTCTCTCTGGTGGAATGCGATTTAAAATATCCTCTATCAAATCACCATTGGGGTCCATCACGCAAACACCATGACCATTTTCAATGTCTTGAATAGCCATATTATTTAGCAACACCGATTTACCAGTACCAGATTTACCAACAATGTACATATGACGACGACGATCAATTGATTTTATTCTAATATCAGTTTTAATTCCACGATATAAATTATAGCCCAACAAAATTCCTTCTTTAGAAATATTATTTGGCGCTGGAGCAGTTTTGGAGGTTAACCAATCAATATTTGGTGTTTCAGTATGAGGTAGTGGTAAGTGATACATACTTACCAACTCTTGAGTATTTAAAAGAAAACTTTGTTTCTCAATAAAACGACGATAAATAAAGTTTTCAATAATATTATTTTGTCTTTTTTTAATTGGATTTCTAAAAGCATTGCCGTATTGATAATGACTATACTCCGAAAAAGCACTAGTGATATTTCCAAAATAGGTCTTGCCTTTAACAGGGTCTTTAGAACTAACAATTATTCTTAAGTTAACATCTAAACCAGACTTGGAATTTTTTTCTTCCATTTTTTTCAACATCTCTCTTTCCTTTTCTGTTAATTCTTTTTTATTGCTTTGCTGATTTAAATCATTTTCTTTATCATTTTTTTTGCCACCACCAAACATGCCAAAAAATAAATCATAAATAATAAAATTAACTGTATTATTTAAAACGGAGCCACTAACTCGAAAAACCTCATGAACATCTTTCTTTTCGTAAGCTCTCAAGACAGCATTTTTTACGACAGCGTGCCACTTCTTTTTAGCGCTACGAACAACATACTGCACGGCAATACTTTCATCATGCTCCAATTTTGACATAACATTAATAATGGAATTCATCGGATCAGAATTCATGTCCTTATAATCTAGAAATGGAAAAATAAAACTTTTTTTAGCTTTTAAATAACCCGCCAAGACCGTTCCCTGAGGATTAAAAGCATTATAATCATCCACCTCCTCAATAGAAGCATCTGGATAATAGGCATGAATTTGTTGCTCTAAATACAAGGCTCTATCTTTAGGAGCACTAATATAAAAAGAAATTTTAGAATTATAAGCTACAATTTCAAAAGAAAAATTATCACGGCGACCAAAAAACCAGGCCATTATTCCACGCTCAGCTTTAAGCCCACCAATACTAGCAAATACTGTCTCACCTCGAGAAATTTCTTCTTGTAATTGCTGAAGCGAGGTATCCTTGTCCTTGTCTTTTGGTTTTTCTTTAGGCAGTTTAACTAAAAAAATAGTATTATTAGAACTCTTGTCGCGCAAAGAAAAATAACGCAAAATATATCTAATCAAAAAAATAGCCGCTACAAAAAATATTAAAAAAAACAGCCAATTAATATAATTCAAACTGCTCTCTACTACAAGGTCGGTATCAATCATAGACGCGCCGGTGATGGATTGACTATTAAAAGTTTCCATAAATTTATTTTTTTAATTTAATTATTTTATCAGCCTTAATTTTGGCTTCTTGTTCTAAAAAATAACGATTAACTCCGGGAATTATTTTTAACCAATTTTTTATAAGTTCAATAACTTTTTTTACTTTAAATTTTGTACCTGACACAATTTCTTTTATTTTTAAAACCGTTCTCTCTCCCTCTTCCTTAAAAATTTTTTGTTTATTGGCGTCCATGCTCAAAAAAACATCAGTCAAACCTTCTGATAAAATGCCATCAATTTTTCTCATTAGTTCTTGATCGGAATCACTAATTTTGACATTTGCTGTACGAGCTTTTTTTAAGGCTTCACCAGATTTTTCTAATGATTTTTTTTCCTCCGCGTTGGAGTTAGAGTCGGCTGGATTTTTTTCCAAGGATGATTCCAAGGAAGATTCTTTAGTATTATCAAAAGCCTCTCTCTTTGAATCAGGAGAAGATTTTTCTGAGAAAAAATTGCTTTGGTCCAATTCTTCAAAAGCTTTTTTAAAATCTTGTGCCATAGTTTAATTATTATTCTACCTTAATAGCCTCTACTGGACAGCTATTAGCAGCATTTCTAGCGCAATCAACATCTTGTTGACTGATTACCTCCGATTTACCAGTTGAGTTAATTTTGAATACTTTTGGGCACATATTAGCGCACATTCCGCATCCAATACAAAGATTTTGGTCCACTTTAATTGACATAAAAATAAAGAATTTACAAGTAAGTTTTTTACTTATAAATTTTAAATAAATTATAAATATTTATAAGCAAATTATACTACAATTTAAAAGAATTGACAAGCAAATCTAAGTTTGATATATTAAATAAGTATTAAAAATATATAAATAATTGATAAAACTATTTTAATCTATAATTAACCGATAATTAAAGTGGTTTTTTAAATATTATGGCACATAAGAAAGCCGGTGGTTCAACCACGCTGGGACGTGATTCCGAAAGTAAGCGTCTGGGTGTTAAATTATCAGATGGTCAAAAAGCTAAGACCGGAGCTATAATTGTACGCCAAAGAGGTAGTAAATATCACCCAGGAGAAAATGTAAAAATGGGTAAAGATGATACCTTATTCGCTACTAGCAGAGGTACTGTTAAGTTCAAAACAAAAAAGTTATTAAAATTTGATGGTAAATTGAAGAGTAGCAAAATTGTTCATGTTGTAAAAGCTTAAAACTAAACTTCATGTAAACAGAAAAACTTCCGTTCATCACGGAAGTTTTTTGTTACAAAGATAAGTTTAGTAAATTAAAAAAGGTTTCCGTGAAGAAACCTTTTCTGTTTTTTTTGATAAAGATTTATCTCCAAAACAATCCTAGGGGCGCTATTGTGCACCCTACTCCAAAGACTGGAGTTTTTACACAAACGTTTCCGTATGTGTAATAGGTATTGTTATATGAGATAAACCCATAAACTTTTGCTATTGGTGTGGGGGTAAAATTACTCCCTAGTGCTATACCCACTTTGTAAGTGAGAAGACTTAAGGGTAACACCTCCTTCTTTTCTACTCCTAGCATGGGCGCTAGAAAGTAGTCGGGCATAATATCAAATCTGTAGATTTGAATATCTGCTCCGAAGTTGTACCCTTCCAAAAATATCTTGTTTTGGCAAGAAGATAATCTCGCACTTCCCCAAACTTCAAGTCTAGGAATAATACGGGAATCATCTTGAGCAAACAAGATGCTTGTTCTTAATTCCAAACCTCTGGTATAAGAGGAATCTTTGAAATAAGTATTTTCAGAATTAAGCCCCTCAAGAGTTGAGGTCCTAGAGAAATATCCAGCGGATATTTTCCACCAGATTGGTTCAAGGGAGATTGTTGAAATCAATCCAACGCTCCATGACTCAAAGTCAGAAGCTTTATACTGATCAACAAGTCCACTTTGAAATCCATAAGACCCGTATATTCCAATGTAATTTGTTCTATCGAAGAATAATTCTCCGAAAAACTCATTATTGGAATGGGTACCAACTTTAACGATAGTATCGCCAGAAGTTAACACTTTTTGATCGCAAACAGTGGTTCCCCCGTTATAAACAAGGGAAATTCTTTCTTGAGCTTTAGCACCAATCATGGCTACCATGATAATAAGTGCAAAGATAACTTTTTTCATTTTTTTATTTTTTGGTTTTTATTTATTTTTTAATTTTAAATATAATTGCTTAATACTTAAAAAACCTCTAGCTTAAAGATCTTTTAAGTATTAAGCACCAAAAAATGTTTTTTAAAGAACGAAAACTTATATATTAAATAATTAATATCTATTCAAATAGCGATGTAATATCACCCGCCTTTTTTATTTCATTCAATTCCTCTTCTCTATTTTTTTTCAAATTAATATTTTCCTTAACATCCTCCCTTTCAATTATTTGATTAATTTCTCTTAGGGCGTTTTCTCTATCTAAAGAAGAATTTTCTCTTTCAACCACTCTTTCAATTAAATCTTTATTTGGCATAACCATTTGTACCCTAGTTACTGTTTTATGTTTTTTACCAAAAAGATGAATATCATATTTTTGTTCTGGAAAAAGATAAATATATGTTAAGCCGAAGAATAAAGAAACAGCAATAATAATAACTAAAGTGTAGAGTAAATTTGGTTTAATTGGGTAAGAAGAAGCCACCGGCTGATCAATAACATTAATTTTTACCGAAGTCCCTAAACCATGATAATTTTGGTGAGAAGTCATCAAAACATGATTGACTGCCAAAGCTATTTGCTTGGCCTGATAAGGATCTTTGTGATAAACATTAATATTAATAATACCAGAATCATCCAGGCTTTTAGCTGAAACGGTCTCCTTCCAAATTTTCATTTTTTTATTAGAAGTTTCACCAAAATACTGCTCATCAATATTAAAATCAGAACTCATAACTGACTCATAAAAAGAATAGGAATAAACAACCTTTGATAATAAGTCGGATAAATATTCTACGGAACGAGAAACAGAAAAAGGATCAACTTTTTCAGCCCCACCTTGAATGATTAAAATTTTGGATTTGGCACCATATTTAAAATCTTGGGATAAAAACAAAACCAAACCGATAACCATAAAAATTAGGAAAATCGAAATTAAGGTCTGTCTCTTTTGTCTGATTATATTCATTAAATCCATATGTTTAATCGCTTAACTTTAATTTATTATTTTTCAATTATTGAATCTTTAATTTCTATACTAATGCTATAAGTATAATTACTTTTTTCGCCATCAACTTTAATATCTGTTTTTTCAGAAATATCTTTTACCTTCATATCATCACGAGTAGATTCTGAGTAGGTTCTATTTCTGGAATTACTATTTACTAAACTTGGAATATTTAAAGTTTTAGAAAAACGACCCTCATTATTAGCTTTCACGTAATATTTTTGATTATAGAAATTTATAATCAAATTTTCATTAGGCAAATATCCACCACCAGAAACTTCAACTTGGGTTCCACTGTTAACAACAGCATCACTTAATCTTAAAAATAAGTTCTCTTTAGCATAAACTTTGTCGTCTAGTCCAGCTTGAGCATAACCCAAAACTTTCAAATTCCCATCCATTACAATAATACTAGAGTTATTAAAAACAACCAATTTTTCACCAGAGCTAGTAATAGCCACTTTAAGCCCCATAGCCCAACCTTCTTTAACAGTTAAAGAACCAGTGCGACGAGAAGTTACAACTGACATATCAGATCGATTTAGTTTTACTACACCTAAACCATTGGCAAAATATACATATTCATTACCAGATGATCTAACATCATAACCAGGATAACCTAGATGCTCAAAAGTATTTTTTAAAGCACCGCTTACAGTATCAACTTTTTTTACTGAACGATTGTCAGCAAAATACAACATCTTATCAGTGTTATTATAATAAAGTGATCTAATATCTGGTTTACCGTAGAAATTAATTAACAAAGTTTTAACTACTTTTCTTTGAGAACGATCAAAAATTTCGATTTTATTTTCAGTTTCCTTTAAGTTAAAAATAAAGTTAGAACTACCAGCTGATGAAATATTATTCGGCACATCATTTACAACATTAAAACTATCAATAACTTCTAAATCATTATTAAATATTTTCACACCCTTAGCTGAAATAGTGACAATATTATCACCAAATTTATCAACTTTATTATACCATTCCCAATAAGTATTTTTATTTTCCTTTACTAAATTATATGTTTTTAAATCTGAAATATTATACTTATACAAAGTATAACCAGAAATAGTATAAGCATATAATTGCCCATTTTCAATATTTAATTTAACGGAATAAAAACTTTCATCTTTGTTAAAACGCTTATCAAAAGGTCTTAGAGAAAATTGTTTTTTTAAACCATCACTCTCTAGAGTAAAAACCTCTAAAGCTTCACTATCAGTTGAAGCTACAACCAACTTATTACGATAAGAGATAGCATCACCCGAATAATATGATTTTACTTTAGTTTTTCCAACATTAGCTGTAATTACAACTACGGAAACAGCCACAATTGAAAACAAAAATAAAAATTTTAAAACATTTTTTTTCATATTTTTATTGATTTTATTTTTAATTAATATTTATTGTATAACGTCAAATTATAACATAAACAAAAATAAATGTCAATAGACATTCATTTTTTAGAGAAAACTACCTAAATTGTTGCTATTTATGGCCATTATTAGCTAAATATTAAAAAAAATAAAAACTTTAACCTTTTTTTCAAAATAGATTGATTTATTAAGTAATTAAGTATATTATACAACCTTTATTAATTTCCATCATCAAAATCATCATCATCTTCATCAAAATCATCTTCATCAAAATCATCTTCATCAAAATCATCATCGCTATCGCTTTCTGACTCTAAATAATAACCACTCTCACGATTATATTTACCTCCAAGTTTTTTGTCAACTTGACCCAGAGAGAGTACTATTAAGTCATTATTACATTTCCCCTGAATAACTGTTCTAATATTTGACGCCTTGGCGTAATCATTAATATAATTTAAAATAACTTCTTTTAATTGTTCTGGATAATTATTAGTATACTGGGTATTTGATTCAATATTATCAATTACCATAATGGGTTCTCCATCGGAGCCATTCTCCCCAACAAAAGTCCAACAAGTAATTACTGGTGAGTTTGTTTTTTCTTCATAAACAACAATGTTTTGCATTCCCAAATCAGTTACATAATCTGCAATTGGAGATTCAGCACCATGATAGTCGCTATCTATACATACACAACAAGGACAATAATTTCCTAAATACAAATCTTTAGTGCTGCGGGAAGAAATAGATATTCTCATTTCCCTACCATTTAATTTGCTTTCATCTTCATTCTCACTGACAAATATATTATTTAAAGTGTCCGTGTCAACATTATAGTGACTTAAATCCTCACCAATAGTTTCTTTAACCTCCTGAATTAATGCCTCAAATCTTTCTTGACTTAAAAAAGGGGCAACCAATTCCTGCAATTTGGATTCAAAAGATTCAAAAAATGCTTCGAACTCCTTGAAATTATCACGAAGTTTAATTTTATTCTTTTCTAGGTTATCTTTTTTCTTAAAAAGTTCCTTTCTGTCTTCGGTTTTTTCAATTTCACTTTCGATAGAAACACAGGCATCATGAAATTTAAAAATATTATCAATCATGGATTTTAATCTAAAGATATCACTTTGTATCTTGTCCCAAACATTAGCTGGTTTTAGACTAGCTTCTTTAGCCTCTAAGGCGAGCAAACCCTTTTTCATTCCTTGAGACTTTTTTTCATCAGTTTCTTGAGCTATTCTTTCTTTTTGTTCTATTATTTTTAACTTTAATTCTTCTGTTTCTGGGTTTGGAACAAAAGATTCTCGAAGTTCTTTTTTATATTCAGATAAAACATTAATAATTGAGTCTTGATATTTATTTAATGTTTCTTTTATACGAGTAATTGGAGTTTTAATTTTATCAGAAAATTTAACATCTTCACTTTCACCTAGAGTGAAATATGTTTGTTTATCATAATTTAACCATTCGCCCACATTGACACCCCTGTTTTTTAATTCTTCCAATATTTCTTTATTACTAGCATATGAAGACAGTTTTTCTTGCATCAATATTCTAAACTCAACTGAATCTCTGTCGATATCAGGATTATTTTCTTCTATCTCACCTTCATTATTGAATAATTCTTTAATATTATTTTCAGAAATCTGATCAAACTCTAAATATTTTAGCACCAATTTACTACCATAACGAGGATTATCTTTTATCGCGCCTAACAAAAATGGATATTTTTTAATATTATTTTCTATATCTTGGAAATTATATCTCAAATTTAGAAAGTCTAACAAAAGCTCAGCTGATTTAGACAAGGAATCAGCTAATTCTGGAAACTTTGTTTCTATTTTTGTTATGAATTCAGAATAATGTTTTTTTATGTTTTCGTATAATTTTTGGGGGGCAATCTGAAACTTTTCTATATTACTAATTACTGGATCAACACCTGATGATAATATTATTTTAATAATAATGTCTTGATGATTTAAATCTATAAATTTTTCTAAGCTACGGGCCACAAACCATCCTTCACCTTTGTCTATTAATTTATCAGCAATCTCTTGATTTAAACCTACAAATTTTTCTAAGTTTTCAACCAAACCCTCTTCTTGACCTT
>CAYYLI010000005.1:0-20549 GCA_964472595.1 uncultured Gammaproteobacteria bacterium
GGTGAATTTATTCCTAGTTCCAATGAGGTTTCAGAAGCTACTTCTGATTTTGAATTAGTCTTCTTTTTCGTTATCTTTGGATTTATGTGGCTGGGAGCAATTTTAGGTAGAAGTAAGTCTTGGTGGCTCGGTGGTGTTATTGGTGTTTTGATAGGTGTGGTCATAGGTTTAATTTATGGCTTCTTATACTGGGGAATAATTTCAATTGTTTTACTACTTCCTTTAGGACTATTTTTTGATTATGGTGTCTCAAAGAATTATAAGGCTGGCAAAGCCAAAGGTCATATCCCTTGGTGGATTGGTGGCGGTGGTTTTGGTGGCGGTAGTGGAGGTGGTTTTGGTGGCTTTGGTGGTGGATCTTCTGGCGGTGGCGGTAGTAGCGGTGGTTTCTAATAAAAATAGACAAAATCTAAACACCCCTCCGGGGGGTTTATTTTTTATAACAAACAGGGTATAATAAGAATATTAAAATTAATTAATTACTAATTAACGCGTATTAATTGGTGATTTTAAGTATATGTCATTAAACTATACAAAAAAAACAATGCAACATTTTCGCAACCCCAAAAACATCGGAGAAATAAAAAATGCTGATGCTATGGCTGAGGTTGGAAACATGGTTTGTGGTGATCAATTGTCCTTTTCTATTAAAGTTAAGGCAGGAAAGATATCTGATATTAAATTTCTTTCTTTCGGTTGTGCCTCTAATATTGCTACCGCTTCAGTAATGACTGAAATGGTAAAAGGGATGACATTGGAAGAAGCTAAGAGATTCGATTGGAATAATATTGTCAAAAAATTAGATGGACTTCCAAGCCAAAAAATTCACTGCTCAATTTTGGCAGTTGAAGGTTTGCGCGATGTAATTTCAGCTTATGAAAGAAAACATCCAGAAATTTTTGACAAGAGAGAAAAATTAATTAAAAAAACTAAAAAAGCTTCAGTTAAAAAAACAAGCTTAGCAAAAACAAAAAAAGTAGATCTCAAGCCAATTAAATCAACTAAATTAAAAGTTAAAAAATAATATGAACACTATTTATTTATATATTTTTTTAGCCTCTCTTTTGACTTCGTTATTATCCTTCGTTGGAGTTTTGTTTTTGAGTTTTTCAATCAAGCGCTTAAAAAAAATAGTAATGTTTTTGGTGAGTCTTTCAGCTGGTGCCTTGTTGGGTGATGCTTTCTTGCATCTATTGCCAGAAGCAGTTGAAAACATGGAAAACAGTATGGCTATTTGGTTTGGTGTTTTGGCTGGTATAATATTGTTTTTTTCTTTGGAAAAAATTATTCATTGGCGTCATTGTCATGAACCAACCTGCGAGTCTCATCCTCACACTCTGGGGGTTATGAATTTAGTAGGAGATGGTTTGCATAATTTAATTGATGGTATGATTATCGCCGGGTCCTTTCTAGTCGATGTTAGGCTGGGAGTTATTACTACTATTGCTGTTATTAGTCATGAAATACCTCAAGAAATTGGAGATTTTGGTGTTTTAATTCATGCTGGCTACAAGGCTAAAAAAGCTTTATTATTTAATTTCTTTTCCGGTTTATTTTCCATCTTAGGAGCTCTGATAGTGGTTTTGATTGGTGTTTATTCTGAAAATTTTATTAATTTTATAATTCCAATTACTGCCGGCGGCTTTATTTATATTGCTTCTTCAGATTTAATTCCGGAATTAAAAAAAGATACTAGTCTCAATAAAACTATTAAGCAATTATTGGGAATATTCATTGGCCTAGCCTTAATGCTGTTGCTTAAATTTTTATTTGAATAAATTTTTCTAAATGTTAAACAGACTAAAAAATCATTTTCTAAAATTTGACTGGATTATTTTTTCAGCTGTTTTATTATTGTCTCTCTTTGGTTTAATAGAAATTTATAGTATTGCCTTGGGGCAGGAGACTTTGAGTTTATTAAACTTTAAAAAACAAATCATTGCTATTGCTGTGGCTCTAGTTTTATTTTTTGCTGTTACTTTTGTAGATTATAATTTTCTTAAAAGTTTCAATAAACTTATTTATGGTTTTGGTATTTTTATTTTAGTTTTAGTTTTAATTTTTGGTAAAACGGTTCGTGGCACAACAGGATGGTTTGATATATTTGGTTTTTCTTTGCAACCAGTAGAATTTGCTAAAATAATCTTAATTATTTTTTTGGCGAGATTTTTTTCTAATTCAGCTGTCAGAATGCGGCCTCTCAAATCTTTGATATTATCATTCTTGGGAACTTTCGGTTTGGTATTTTTGGTTTTATTGCAACCAGACTTTGGCCCATCTATTATCATGCTTACTCTTTGGTTTATTACTTTGATTTTGGTGGGCTTTGATCGTCGTTATTTCTTGATGATTATAATACCAGTTATTGCTCTAGCTTTTATCGCTTGGAATTTTTATTTTAAAGATTATCAAAAACATAGAATTTTGACTTTGCTCAATCCTAGTGATAGTTCTCTGAGTGAGGGTTATAATGTTTCTCAGGCTCTTATTGCGGTTGGCTCAGGCGGTTTGAGTGGGCGAGGAGTTGGTTTTGGCTCCCAATCACAGTTAAAATTCTTACCAGAGGCGCAAAATGACTTTATTTTTTCCGTTATTTCTGAGGAATTGGGCTTTTTGGGGGCTGGACTAGTTTTACTTCTGTATTTGGTGCTATTCTGGCGTTTGATACTAACTATTAGAAAATTGAATGACGATTTTGCTATTTTTGTTCTTTTGGGGGCCATGGTCTTGATTTTTCTTCAAATGTTTATTAATATTGGTATGAACATTGGGATAGTTCCGGTAGTGGGTATTTCACTGCCTTTTATTAGTTATGGAGGTTCTGCCACTTTGGCTAATTTTATATTAATCGGAATTATTCAAAATATTATTATTAAATCAAAATCCTAATTATTAATTAATTTAAAAAAATATGGAAATGAATTTAAAGGTTCAGGTTAGGGGAAAAAATGAAAAATTAGCTTCAGATTTTATGGCTGGAGTAGTCTATGGTCAATCCATGGAAAATGTTTTAATTAAAATTAAAACTAATGACTTCATCAAGGTTTATGGACAAGCCGGAGAGTCAAACTTAATTAATTTAGAAATTGAAGGTAATGGTACTTTTCAAGTTTTAGTTAAAGAGGTGCAAAAAGATGTTATTAAAGATTTCTTTATTCACGTTGATTTTTACAAGGTTGATATGAATAAGGAGTTAACTGCTGAAATTCCATTGGAATTTGTTGGCGAATCAAAAGCTATTAAAGAACAGGGAGCTTTACTTAATAAGAGTATTGATGAGGTTTCAGTAGAATGTTTACCTCAAGATTTGGTTGACCATATTGATATTGATATTTCTGTTTTAGTAAATGTTGGTGATGCTATTTTCATCAAAGATATTAATGTTCCAAAGGGAATTAAAATCTTAAATAATGCTGATGACGTTGTGGCTACAGTTACTGAACAAGAAGAGGAAAAGGTTGAGACTTCAGCCCCAACAGCTCCAGCAGCTGCTGAAACTCCAGCTAAAAGCTCTGAAACTGACAAAAAATAATTTTTAAATTATTTTACTTACATAAAAAAATATGCTAAAATTTATCGGTATGAATAAGAAAACCGTTTCAATTTTAGCATTTTTTTTATTGGCTGTGCTTTGTCCAAGTTTTTTTGTAATTGGAGCCGCTAATTATCCTAGTGATAGTAATATCAAGAATCAATGGTATCTTAGCCGTATTGGTTTTAATCAAATCTGGTCAAAAAATTTGAGCAACAAGGATGTGGTAGTGGCTGTAATTGATTCAGGTGTAAGTATCGATCATCCGGACTTGATTGATAGGATTTGGAGAAATAATTTTGAGATAGCTGGAAATAAAATTGATGATGATAAAAATGGTTTTATCGATGATGTTTATGGTTGGGATTTTGCTTCTAACGTGGCTGATCCTCGACCAAAAATTTCTCAAAACGCTGATGAGAGCGGTTTGAATCATGGAACTATGGTCGCTGGGATTATTGGAGCTAGTGTTGATAATGGTTTGGGTATTTCTGGTGTTTCCAAAAATGCTAAGATTATGGCTTTGAGAGCCCTGGACGAAAGAGGCGAGGGCAAAATCAATGATGTAATTAGAGCTATTGATTATGCTATTTCAAATGGAGCGGATATTATTAATCTAAGTTTTACAGGGCTAGAATATAATCAAGGTTTTAGAGAGGCTATTGAAAGAGCTTATAAGGCTGGAGTAGTTGTTGTGGCTGCGGCTGGTAATAACTCAGAAGACTTGAGCCAGGACCCACTTTATCCAGCTTGTTTTAAAGGGATTAAAAATGAAAATATAATTATTAGTGTTTCGGCTACTGACACTCTAGATCAAAGAGCTCATTTTTCTGCTTATAGTTCGGCTTGTGTTGATATTTCAGCTCCAGGAATTAGTTTTTTTTCTACCTATTTTTATGATTTGGAAAAAGAATCATATCGTGATTATGAGGGTTATTGGTCTGGAACTTCAATGTCAGCTGCCGTTGTTAGCGGTGCCTTGGCTTTGATTAAAGAAGCTAATCCAAAATTAAATAATAGAGAATTGGTTGATGTATTACTTAAAAGTTCTGATAATATTAATTCTCTGAACCCAAACTTTATTGATCAACTAGGAGTTGGTCGGGTTAATGTAGCTAACTCAGTTAATTGGGCTTTGGAAAAATTAGAGAATATTTCAACTCGTTTTTTACTTTTTCCTCAATCTGGTATTGCTTCTTTCAAAAATAGTGATGAAGGTAAGTCTTTTAATACTATTCGTTTAGTAAAGAGTAAAGGCGTAGAGGAATCTAGATATTCAGTTTATGGCCAAAATTTTTCTAGTACAATAAATATGGTGACAGCTGATTTGGATAATAATGGTAGTCAAGAAATAATTTTAGGAACTGGTGCTGGCGCTGGACCTCAAGTTATGATTTTGGATCAGAAATTTAATATTATTAATCAATTTTTTGCTTATGAGCAAAAATTTAGAGGCGGTGTTAATGTGGCAGTGGGTGATATTGATGGTGATGGTGAAAAAGAAATAATTACTGCCCCTGGTGCTGGTGGTGGTCCCCATATTAGAATTTTTGACACCAAAGGAAAATTAAAAGGTCAGTTTTTTGCTTATGACGCCAAGTTTAGTGGTGGAGTGAATATTTCAGTGGGTGATTTAATTGGCGATACTTCAGCCGAAATAGTAACCGTGCCAGCATCACAAGGAGGTTCTCATGTTAAAATATTTAATGGTCAAGGTATTTTAGAGAGTCATTTTTTTGCTTATGAAAGCCGTTTTGTGGGTGGAGCCTCGGTTAAGGTGGCTGATGTTTATGGAAAGAATAGTAAAGGTAAAAGAGAAATAGTTGTAGCTCCTAATGCTGGTCGAGATCCAGAAATTAAAATTTTTGATTTTTATGGACAACAACTTAGAGGATTTTTGGCTTATGCGGAAAAGTTTAAAAATGGAGTCAATTTAGCTGTAGGAGATATTAACAAAGATGGATTAGATGAGATAATTACTGGAGCTGGTCCAGGCGGAGCGCCCCATGTTCGGGCTTTTACTGGAAAAGGGGAGTTAAAAGAGTCTTTTTACGGCTTAGAGGCTAGTTTTACCGGTGGTGTTAAAGTTGGCTTTATTGAGCTAATTAATTAGATAATTGATATTTTTCTCGCTTTTTGCTATATTATAAGTGCTTATTATTAATTAATATTTTATGTCTTCAGTTATTTTTGATAAAAAGAATATTTTGGTTGCTGGTGGAGCCGGTTTTATTGGTTCAAGTTTATGTGATGAATTAGTAAAGGATAATAAAGTTATTTGTGTTGATAATTTTTCTAGTAGCACTGCCAAAAATATTGAACATCTTTTGCCAAATCCTAACTTTATATTTATCAATCATGACTTGACTCAACCTTTAGAATTAGAAGGTTTGGATGAGTTAACAAAATTCAAAGTTCCTTTTCAAGGGATTCAAGAAGTATATAATTTAGCTTGTCCAATGTCAGTTAAAAATTTTTCTGAAAATAGAGAGAGTACTTTATTAGCTAGTTCTTATGTTATCAAAAATGTTTTAGATATTGCTTTAAAATATCAAGCCAAGTTCTTGCAATTTTCCTCTTCAGTTGTTTATGGATTTAGAGAAAGTGGCCAAGCTAATTCCAAGATTTCTGAAGATTTTTTGGGCGTGGTTGATTTCTTAAGTGATAGAGCTTGTTATGATGAAGGTAAGCGTTTTGCTGAGACTATGGTCTCTTCTTATCGTAAATTACACAATTTGGATACTAAAATAATCAGGGTGTTTAGAACTTATGGTCCTCGCATGCCTTTAAATGACGATCAGATGTTACCAGACTTTGTAAATAATGCTTTGAGCGGGGAAGATATTGTTATTTTTGGTGATGAAAATTTTTCTTCATCTTTGTGTTATGTGGATGATGTGGTTGATGCTGCTATTAAAGTTATGTCTTCCGATCTTCCCGGTCCATACAACGTTGGATCTGAGGAAGATATTAAATTATATGATGTGGCTAAAATGATTATTGAGATGACAGGATCTTCCTCTAAAATTGTTTTTGCTCCAAACAAATTATTCATGAGTGAATTAAATATTCCTGATACTTATAAAATTAGAAATGATTTTGGTTGGATGCCAGTTGTTACTTTAAAAAATGGTTTAGAAAAAACAATTTTAGACCTGGAAGCTGGAAGACAGCAACTTGGTTCTTATATGAATTAATTGACAGAAAACAGGGAAATTGACATTTATCCAAACTTATTATATAATATTATCACTTTTAAAATGATGATTGCCTCAGCTACCAATTGGGGTGATTCTTGTTTCAAGAATTATTTAGCCTTCGGGTTAGACCAAATTATTTAAAAGTATTATTAAGGGTTCTTGATTATTATCAAGAAAAACTAGATGGAACCGCGGGAGAATCTCGTTCTAGTAATTTAAATTGCCTTAAAGCTTTTTGAATTATTAGAATGAGATTTTTTTAATATAAAATAATAATTAATAAAATAAAATTATGGAAAAAGAACAATTAGAAATGATGCGACATTCACTGTCTCATATTTTAGCCCTAGCTATACTTCGGACTTATCCGGAAGCAAAATTTGCTATTGGGCCGGAGGTTGATAATGGTTTTTATTATGACCTTGATTTGGGCGATATAAAAATTAGCGATTCCGATTTAAAAGAATTGGAAAAAAAGATGAAGCATATTTTAAAACAAAATTTGCCCTTTGTTCGCTTGGAAAAAAATATTGATGAGGCTATAGCCGAAGCAATAGAAAAAAACGAGGTGTATAAATTGGAAATTTTGCAGGACTTAAAAAAAGAAGGAGAGAAGCAAGTTTCCTTTTATCAATTAGGTGAATTTTCTGATCTTTGTCGTGGACCTCACGTCGAATCAAGTGGAAAAATAAAACCAGATACTTTTAATTTGAACAGAATTGCTGGTGCTTACTGGCGAGGTGATGAGAATAATAAAATGTTAACTCGTGTTTATGGCTTAGCTTTTGCTAGTGGAGAAGAGTTAAAGGATTATTTAAATAAAATTGAGGAGGCTAAAAAAAGAGACCATAAAAAATTAGGTAAAGAATTGGATTTGTTTTCAGTTTCAGAAAAAGTTGGACAAGGGTTAATTTTATGGCATCCAAAATTATCAAAAACTAGAGAAGCGGTTGAATCTTTTTGGCGCAAATTTCATCGTCAAAGAGGTTATGATACTGTCTATACTCCTCACATTGGTCGTTCGCTCTTGTGGGAAACTTCAGGTCATTTAGGTTTTTTTAAGGATTCAATGTATGCCCCAATGAATGTTGATGGGGAGGAATATTTTGTTAAGCCAATGAATTGCCCTTTTCATGTTGAAATATATAATTCTCGTCCTCGTTCTTGGCGTGATTTCCCATTCCGCTGGAATGAATTAGGTTCTGTTTATCGTTATGAAAAGAGTGGTGAATTAAATGGCATGCTTCGAGTTCGTGGTTTTACTCAAGATGATGCTCATATTATTTGTCGTAAAGATCAATTTGCTGAGGAATATCGAGAAGTGCTACGTTTTAGTTTTGACATGTTTAAAGTTTTTGGATTTACCGAATTAAAAGGTTATTTAGCTGTTCGTGATCACAAAAATATTCAGAATTATATGGGTGATCCAGAGATTTGGGATTTAGCTGAAAAAACAATTAAAGAAGTAGTGAGCGAATTTGACATGCCTTATGAAGAGGAAGAAGGTGGCGCTAAATTTTATGGACCATCACTTGATATTAAAGCTAAAGATTCCATTGGTCGTGAATGGCAATTAACAACTATTCAATTAGATTTTCAAAATCCTAAGAAGTTTAAGATGTCTTATCAGGGTCCAGAAAAGGAAGAAGAGCCAATTATGATTCATCGAGCTCTTTTAGGATCACTAGAAAGATTCTTTGGTGTTTTAATTGAACATTATGGAGCAGCTTTCCCAACTTGGTTAGCCCCAGTTCAGGTGAAGATTGTTTCTGTAGGTGAAAAGCATGTTGAATATTGTAAAAAGTTAAAGAAAGAATTTTTAGATTTAGATTTACGTCCAGAATTAGATATTGATAATGAAACTGTAGCTAACAAGATTCGTAAAGCAGTGGGAGAAAAGGTGCCATACATTATTGTGGTAGGGGATAAGGAAATGGAAGGTGAAGAGTTGGCTGTTAGAAGAAGAGGTCAACAGAATATTGAAACAATAGCTAAAAGTGAATTTATTAAGAATCTTTTACAAGAAAATATCCCAACAGTTTAAAATGTTAGTATAATGAAAGAGCCGACTCTGCTGAGCCGGCTTTTTGTTATTTATCATCTCTTTTTCCAATGGATAGTCCATTATTAATACAGACAAATTCTAAATTCTTAATAGGAATACTGCTTGATATACCAATTTTAGGTTCTTCGCAATAAATCAATAATTCAGGATATGCTTCTTTATACCTTTGAAATGTTGATTTGTCCGCCCAAAAAGGTAAATAGCCTATCATATCTTTTTTGGGACTGTCTTTGGAATTTGGTTTTTTAAAACTTAGATTTGCTTTGTTGTAACTCACTGGGACCTCCTTTTATTTTGTTGTTATTTCTTTTATTTTTTTAGCTAAATTAATAGCAGTTTTTAAATCATTTTGATGTAAATTTCTTCCAATAGCGGCGCCTCTGGCACCAGAGATACTTATTTGGTTCTTTATTCTTTTTAAGAATTCAGTTTCTGAAACCTTGGATCCACCAGAGCAAATAATTCCAGTATTGCCAGCAGCTTTTACTACGGCTTTATATTTTTCAGCATCTTTGGCTAGTGACCCAAAAGGATAGTTTAATTTAACAAAGTCAGCTCCAAGACATAATCCAAGGCCAGCGGCTCCGGCTAAAATATCAATTGATTTTTCATTCTTTACATTTTTACCACGAGGGTAAATCCAGATAACAGCTAGCATTCCGTTTTGGTGAGCATCGTTTATAATCTGAGCAGCTTCTTTGACCATAATATTTTCGTATTCACTACCTAAATAAATAGTGTAACCAATACCTAAAATATTTAAACTGGAATTTTGCTTGAATTCACAGACATCATCAACTGTCCATAAAGCTTGACTCAGAGGATCTTGGGTTTTTACTAAATTGCTTTTTCCGTTTAGTTTTACAATGTAGGGGATTTTTTTGTAATTTTGACCATAGCGAGATATCAGTCCTAGATGAGCGGCAAAAACACCAACGGGGGATTGATTAGCTATTTTAAATAAATGTTCTGGATCAGTGTTGTGGAATTTTTCAGCAAAGTCATCGTTTAGATGTTCAATTTTTTGATCACCAGCGAAAAGGAAAAGGCGACCAGTATTGAAGGTGGCTTGTTTGAAGTTTCTTTTATAGACTTTATGCATCTTTTTAGGGACGCTTAGAGGAACGTTAATGTTCATATTTTTAAAATTAAAAAATTATGTTATAATAATAAAAGTTAGATTATGATATAATTATAACATTTTTTAAAAATATGGACAATAAAAAAGCCGAAGAAAAATTTTCTATCAAAACGAGTAGCGTCAACCTAGATCATTATAAAGATTTGGGTGGCCAGACTATGCAAAAATTAGGTTTTGGTTTTTGGTTTGTCAAAAACAAGCGATACTTATTTTTGGGTTTAATAGGGGTTTTAATTTTAATTTCTGTTATTTTCTATTCAAAATTTTTCTACAATCTCTATGATTATATTAGATATACCCCTGAAGAAAGAAAAGCTCGAGAAGAGTTGAGTACCGTGTCTGTTAATCCGGGGACCGATAGAGGGGCGAGTGATTTGCAACAAGGTCAACTTAATAGTTTTTTTAGTAATAGTGCTTATGATTTTGTGGTAACCATCAAAAACCCCAACAACAATTTTTTTGCTCATATTTCTTATTGTTTTCTTGATGGTGAGACTGAGCTGTCCTGCTCTTCCAACGTTGTTTTTCCAGAAGAGAATAAATACTTAATTTCTTTGGCTAATAAATTAGAGAGAAAACCAGGTAATTTAAAATTTATTTTGAAATCAATTGTTTGGGAGAGGGTTGATACCAAAAAATATGGTGATTGGAAAAAATATTATCAAGACAGATCAAATTTTGATATTTCTCAAGTTAATTTTAATGTTGATCTCTCTGGCTCCAACGCCAACAATTTATCTTTCAGCATAAAAAATAATTCAGCTTATAATTATTGGGAACTTCCTTTAGCAATAGTTTTGTTTAATGGCAATACTGTAGTTGGAGTTAATACTTATGTTTTATTTGAATTAATGTCCAAGGAATCGCGTGATATTAATTTCTCTTGGCCTGGTTTGGTAGCTGGTGTGAGTCGAGCTGAAGTTATTCCTAATTTAAATATTTTAGATAACAACAATTATATTAATTATCGTTAATTATTAATTTAAAATATTTTTATGTTTAATTTAATGGCTCTGCCTTATTCACCTAATTCTTTTTCTGATTTAATATCCAGTGAAGCTTTTTCTTTTCACTATGGTAAGCATCACCAAGCTTATGTTGACAATCTGAATAAATTAATTGCTGGTTCTGAAATGGAAAACTTGGCTTTAGTTGATATTATTAAAATGTCTTTTTTGTCAGATGACTTAAAGGCGGTTTTTAATAATTCGGCCCAAATTTTTAATCATGATTTTTATTGGCAAAGTTTAAGTCCAGAAAAAAAAGAGATGAGTGAAAAATTAAAAGAAATGATTGAACGTGATTTTTCTTCATTTGATAATTTTAAAGATGAATTAAAAAAAAGTGCCCTAGCTCAATTTGGTAGTGGTTGGACTTGGTTAGTTGTAAGTGAAGGGGGATTGAGCATCACAAATACTTCCAACGCCGACACTCCTATAGTTTTAGGTAAAACTCCGCTTTTATGCTTAGACGTCTGGGAACATGCTTATTATATTGATTATCGCAATCGTCGAGTTGATTATTTAGAGGCTTTAATTAATAATTGTCTTAATTGGGAGTTTGCTTCAAGTAATTTGGATAAATACTTGAGCCTTAGATAATCTGTGGAATAACTGTTGATAAACTGTTTAAAAGTTTTTAGATAAAAATTATAAAAAATATTTGTATAGAGCCCTACTTGTGCATAAGTCGGGCTCTTTTTTTATTACTTTCTTTTTATCTTGTTTTTATTGGCTTTTATCATTAATTATTATTTGTTTTAGTGTTGACTCGGGGGGAAAAGTGGTGTATAATTATAGTTGTAAGGGGAAAAGTGGGGAATTAATAAAATGACTCATTTTATCTTATTTTTATCCCTCAATAAAAATATATGTTTATTGGAGAATACAATCACAATTTGGATGAAAAGGGACGCTTAGCTATTCCAGCCAAATTTAGAGCTATATTGAAAAAAGGTGGAGTGGTTACCAAAGGTTTGGATAACTGCTTGTTTTTGTATAACAAGGAACAGTGGGAAAAAATTGCTCAAAAATTATCAACTCTTCCTATCAGTCAAGCTAAAGCTCGAGCTTTTTCTCGTCATTTATTGGCGGGTGCTATGGATCTAGAGTTTGATAGTCAGGGAAGAGTTACCTTGCCAGAATATTTGAGAGATTTTGCTGGCTTGCAAAAAAGTGTTATCGTTGCTGGTTTGTATAATCATTTAGAAATTTGGAATAAAGATGAGTGGGATAGATATAAAAAGGAATCAGAAAAAAATAGTAGCGTTATTGCTGAAGAACTGGGAGATTTAGGAATTTAATTTTATATTATGAAAGAGTATGTTCACATTCCGGTCATGTTGAACGAAGTAATAGAGTTTTTAAATATAAAAAAAGGTGGGACATATTTTGACGGTACTTTGGGCGGTGGCTCATATACCAGAGAAATAAGTAAGAGAGCCGGAGACAAGGGAAAAGTTGTTTCTACTGATCTTGATCCCATTGCTATAAATAATTTTTTAAAAGATGCCCCAAGAAATACCATCGTTATTAATGACAATTTTGCCAACTTGGAAGATTATGTTGGCTCAGATATCCCTGGAAAATTTGATGGAATGGTTTTGGATTTAGGATTATCTTCTGCTCAATTAGATGATCCTGAAAGAGGCTTTTCTTTTCGCTATGATGGCGAATTGGATATGTCCTTTGGACCAAAATCAGAATCTGATACCTGTTTCATAGTCAATAATTACAACGTTAGCAATTTAGAGAGAATTATAAAGGAATATGGAGAAGAGCCTTGGGCTAAGAAAATAGCTCAAAACATCTTTACCTATCGAAGAAAAAATAAGATTAGAACAGCTAATGAGTTGGTTGAAATAATTTGTTCAACTATTCCAAAAAAGTTTTGGTCAAAAAAAATTCATCCAGCTACTAAAACTTTCCAAGCCCTAAGAATGGAAACCAACAAAGAGTTGGATAATTTACAGAAATTTTTAAGCAGTTCTATTGAATTATTGAATAAAGGTGGTCGTTTGGTAATAGTTTCTTTTCACAGTTTAGAAGATAGAATGGTTAAGAATTTTTTTAGAAATTTAAGTAAGGAGGAGGAACCCCGAATAAAAATATTAAGTCCCAAACCCTTGACCCCAACTGAGACCGAATTGAATACTAATTATCGTAGTCGTAGCGCTAAGCTCAGAGCGATTGAAAAAATAATTTAAAATAAATTAATTATAAAAAATATGTCAATCAACGAAGTCCCAACAAAAAATAAATTATGGAAAGCTACCAATCTTTGCCTAGTTGTTTTACTGCTTTTGGGAGGGATGTATTTTTTAAAGAGTATTGATGATTTGATGATGCGCAGTGTGGAATTGGATCAATTAAAAAGTAATTTAGAAGTTTTACAAGCAGAAAATAAAGATAAACAAGCTGAAAAAAATTACTTGGAATCATACGAAAATATTAGTTCTCGTTTAAACGAATTGAAAATGGTAAAAATTTCCAATATTGATTATGTTAAGGTCGGAGAGGATTCTTTGGCTAAAAAATAGTTTTTAGTTTAAGATTAAAAGCATGAACAATAAATTCTCACAAAGAAAAGAACAAACTGAAATAAAATTCAATAATAATCGTCTCAATTTCTTGTTGGCGATTATTTTTTTATTATTCATGGCAATTATTTTGAAATTGTATAATGTCCAAATTATAAATAACGAAAAATATGTTGCTAAGGCTGAAAGACAGCATAAAATTTATAGTGAGCTAGTTTCAGAGAGAGGTAAAATTTATTTAAAGAATAATAATTCAGATCTTTATCCCTTGGCCATGAATAAAGATTTTGCGGTTATTTATGTTAATCCCAAAGCTCTAAAAACTGAACAGCGAGACAAGCTTTTAGAGGTTTCTTTTAATGCTTTTCATCGCGAGGCTGTTGAAAAAGAGGTTGATAATTTATTAAAACAAGAAGATCAAGATTTATTAAATAATGAACTAAAATATATCGACACTTTAAATTTGCCAGCCGATGAGTGCCAAAAAAAGAAAGATGAAACTCAGTCACGTTATCAATCTTTAGCGCTCAATCCCGAGTGGTCAAAATTTCGTCAGGATAAAAGAGATTTGGAAATAAACGAACGTCGTCAAGGAATAGTTAATGATTATTTACAAAAAATTGATGTTTCTGATAAGTACTCTCGAGTTTTAAAAAGAAAATTGGAGAAGGAGGATTTATTAAAATTTTATTTTGAATATTTTAAAGATATTTATTCTTTGAGTACTAGTAGTGATTTGCTTTTGAAATCTGGCAAAATAATGTTGGGTGACAAAGATATTAGCTCTGAAATTTGGGGTTTGCATTATGAATGGGAATCACTGCGCTATTATCCAGAAAAAAATATCTTTTCTAGTGTTTTAGGATTTTCCAACTTAGATAAAATTGGTAGTTATGGCTTGGAGGGTTATTTTAATAATGAACTGAAAGGGGAGGATGGTTTTTTGCTGGGTGACAAGGGAAGTTATCAGGGCCGAAAAATAATTATTGATAAGGAGGAATATTTAGCGCCAGTTGATGGTAACAATTTGGTTTTGACAATCGATTATGCTGTTCAATTATTTGTTTGTCAGAAATTGAAAGAAGCTCAGGATAAACATAAATTTACTAGTGGTAGTGCTATTGTAATGGACCCTAAAACTGGAAAAATTATTTCAATGTGTTTGTGGCCCGGTTTTGATCCCAATAATTATTCCGAAGTTAAAGATCCGGCCCTGTTTGATAATGAAACAATTTCTCATCAATACGAACCAGGCTCCGTTTTTAAAACTATTACTATGGCCATAGCCATTGATCAAGAAAAGGTTACGCCGAGTACTACTTATGAAGATAAGGGGCAATTATTAATTAAAGGTTGGTCCAAGCCGATAAAAAATTCTGATTTTAGTGTTAAAGGTGGTCATGGTGTGGTCGACATGACTTATGTTTTGGAAAATTCTTTAAATACGGGAGCAATTTTTGCAGCTAATAAAGTGGGGCCACAGGTTTATGCTGAGTATTTAAAAAAGTTTGGCTTTGGTCAAAAAACTGGAATTGACTTAACCTCAGAGGTTTCAGGAAATATTGAAAATGTTTTGAAAGACAAAGTTAAGGAAATTGATTTTGCAACTGCTTCTTTTGGTCAAGGCATTGCTGTTACTCCAATCCAAATGATTGCTTCTTATGCGGCCTTGGCTAACAAGGGTGTTTTGATGAAGCCTTATATAGTTGATCAAATTTTAGATTCTAATAATAATGTAATTCAAAAAACAGAAGCTCAAGAAGTGCGTCGAGTAGTTTCTGAGCAAACAGCAGAGACGGTTTCAGCGATGTTGGTTAATGTAGTAGAGAATGGCCATGCTAAAAAATCTCAAGTAGCCGGTTATTATGTTGGTGGAAAAACTGGAACAGCTCAAATTCCTTCACCGCGTGGTGGCTACTTAGAAAATCAATATATCCATAACTTTATTGGTTATGCTCCGATTTCTGATCCTAAATTTGTTTTATTAGTTAAATTTGACAATCCCAAGACTTCCATCTATGCTGAAGGAACGGTTGTCCCAGTCTTTGGAGAAATTATTGATTTTCTGTTAAAATATTATCAAGTCCCTAAAGAAAGATAATTTATATTATTTTTATGAAAAAAATTATCATGAAATCATTGGCGCTGCTAGCTAAAATGATTGTTAAAAAATATCAACCAAAAATAGTTGGTATTACCGGTAGTGTTGGCAAAACTAGCACCAAGGAGATGGTGACTCTTGTTTTATCAAATAAGTTTAAAGTGCGCTCCAGTATTAAGAATTATAATAATGAATTTGGTTTACCTTTAACTATTATTGGTTTAGAGTCTCCTGGTAAAAATATTTTTGGTTGGTTAAGGGTTTTTTTCTTAGCCAAGAAATTAATTTTGTTTAAGGATAAAAACTATCCTGAGATTTTGGTTTTAGAAATGGGAATTGATCGCGAGGGTGATATGGATTATTTGCTTTCTATTATTTCGCCAGACGTTTCAGTGCTGACCAATATTTCTCATTCTCATATTGAGTATTTAGGAAGCCTAGAAAAAATTAAAAAAGAAAAAGTAAAATTATTGCATGGAGTTAAGAAAGACGGCATTGCTATTTTTAATTCAGATAATAAATATTTAAAGGATTTGAAAAACGATTTAAAAACTAGAAGTTATTCTTATGGTTTAAATGAGGGAGCTGATTTTTTAGCCAAAGACATTAATTTTAATTTTCCACAAAATTTTAATACTGAAAGTGAATTTGGAATAAATTTTAAATTAGAGCAAAAAGGTTCGGTTTTACCAATCTTTTTACCCCAAGCTATTTCTTTGCCTCAGGTCTATTCAGCTTTGGTATCTTTATCAGTTGCTTTAGCTTTGGGTATGAATTCTATTGAAGTAAATAATAGTTTTCAAAAATTAAAAGGCTTATCGGGGCGAATGAATGTTTTGTCTGGTATTAAAAATTCTATTATTATTGATGACACCTACAATGCTTCACCCGAATCGGCTATTAGTGCTTTAGATTCTTTATCTAGAATTAATATTAAAGAAGGAGCTAGAAAAATAATTGTGCTGGGTGATATGTTGGAATTGGGACATTATAGTGAAGAGGGGCATCGCTTGGTGGGGGAGAAGGCTGTTAGTAGTGGAATCAATTTAATTTTTAGTGTTGGTGAGAGAGCTCGTGATATTGGTCGTGGAGCAATTGAGGCTGGTTTTTCTGAGGACGCTGTGTTTCATTTTTCTAAAAATGAAGAAGTTCTGCCATTATTAAAAGATAGAATATCGGAGGGCGATTTGATTTTAGTAAAAGGTTCTCAGGGGGCTCGCATGGAAAAAGTAGTTAAAGAAATAATGGCAGACCCAAATTTGGCTGAGCAATTATTAGTGCGTCAAGGATCTGCCTGGTTATAATTTTAATGTTTTGTTGTTATGATTGATAATTTAGCAAAAAAATTAAAAGACTTGAAAGGCAAGGTAGAACATATTAAAAAGGTTTTAAATTTTTCTGATAAAAAAAAGAGTTTAGATAAATTAAATTCTTTAATGTTGGCCAATGGTTTTTGGGATGACAATGAAAGGGCTAAAAAAATTTCCCAAGAAGCTGAAGCTTTAAAAACAGAGATTGATCTCTTTATTTTTTTTGAAAAAGAAATAGCTGAAATTTCTGATTTAATGATTTTAGCTGAGGAGTATGATGATAGTTCGGTAAGTGAAGAAATTGATAAAAGATTCTTACAAGTGCAAAATAAATTTTCTGATTTAGAATTTCTTTTGTTATTTTCTGAAGCTCATGATAATAGTAATGCTATTATTTCTATTCACGCTGGTACTGGCGGAGTAGATGCTTGTGATTGGGCACAAATGTTGGAAAGAATGTATTTGCGTTTTGCTGAAAAAAAGGGATTCAAGGTTGAGGTGCTAGATAGAATAGTTGCCAATGAGGCTGGTATTAAAACCTCTGTTTTAAAAATCAGTGGTCTATATGCCTATGGCTATTTGAAGGGGGAAAATGGTGTGCATCGTTTGGTGCGTATTTCTCCTTTTGATGCTGAAAATATGCGCCACACTTCTTTTGCTGGAGTTGAGGTGGTGCCAGAAATTAAAGAAGAGTTAATTCCTTTATCGGACAAGGATTTGCGGGTGGATGTTTATCGTTCTTCGGGTCCCGGTGGCCAAAGTGTTAATACTACTGATTCTGCCGTTAGAATCGTGCATTTGCCCAGTGGCCTAAGCGCCTCTTGTCAGAGTGAGCGTTCCCAACACCAAAACAAGGAGAAAGCTTTAGAAATTTTACGGGCTAAATTATATCAATTACAAAAAGAGGGGATTGAAGCCTCTGCTAGAGAAATTAAGGGCGGAGCCGGACAAGGAACCTGGGGCAAGCAAATTCGTTCCTATGTTTTTCAGCCTTATCAAATGGTCAAGGATCATCGCAATAATTATTCAGTAAACACTGTTTCCGATATTATGGATGGTAATTTGGATAATTTTATTGAGGAATATTTGAGGTATTTATTAAAAGAAAGAAATAATTAATTTATTTTTTAGTCTGATTTAATTTAAATGTTTTTTATTTAACTTTTGTTAAAGTATCGATGTTGGTATCGGTATTTTTTTTATAATAAATATGAATAAAAAATATTTTTGGTCGAGTGCTTGTTTGTCTTTTGTCCTAGGCTTACTTTTTTCTTTTTATGTTATTGGGAGGTATTTGGCTGGGGATGTTTTTTTATTTTCACTTTGTTTATTTTTTCTATTTTTAAATAGAAAAAACTTCTCCAATATAAAATCAATTTCATCTAATAAGAAAAAAATAATTTTTAAATATTTACTTTTCTTTTTATTGTTTTTTTCTTTAGGTCTATGGCGTCAGCAAATTTCTTTTAATAATAAAAAGGGAAATATTAGTAATTATCTCAATAAGGAATTTACTATTATAGCTGAGGTTATTTCTAATCCCGAAATAAAAAATAATCGCCAAAAAATTAAAGTAAAAATTTTATCAGCCCGTGA
Source organism: uncultured Gammaproteobacteria bacterium (assembly GCA_964472595.1). Classification (GTDB taxonomy): domain Bacteria; phylum Patescibacteriota; class Patescibacteriia; order Patescibacteriales; family UBA12465. The sequence continues at coordinate 18,484 of CAYYLI010000005.1, forward strand.
GAATGATTTTGTTTATAATTTAAAGCAAAATAATAATTTCGAATTTCATTTACAAGGGAAAATATTAATTAGTACGCTTTCAGCTCCACGCTATCAGCGAGGTGATATTATAGAAATTTCTGGTGAGTATTTAGCTGGTGGAATGATTGAAGATTTTAATTATTCTTTGTATTTAAAGAGATTTGATATTGATGCGCTTTCTTATTATCCCGAAATAAAAAAAATTTCTCAGATCAAAAAAAATTTAACTTATTATTATTTTTCATTTTTCGATAAGGTAAAAGATAAAATAAATAATAATTTAGAGAGTAATTTGAGCTTTGATTCTTCGGCTTTGGTCTCGGCCATGTTTTTGGGAAATAAGAATTTGTTGAGTGATGATTTGAAAAACATTTTTTCTCGTGCGGGCCTGAGTCATATTATTGCTATTTCTGGTATGCATATTAGTTTGTTGACCGCTATTTTATTACAGGTGCTTTCTTTTTTGGGTTTGTCGCGTCGTTATTCTTTTTATACTTGTGTTTTATTTTTGATTTCTTATTTATGCCTAATTGGCGCCCCGGCTTCGGCTCTGAGAGCCTCTCTGATGGGCTTTTTAGCCCTTTTAGCTCTTTATATGGGTCGTTCTGGTAATTTGCCTAATGCTTTGTTTTTGTCAGCTTTTTTGATGCTAATGTTTAATCCTTGGCTTCTTGTGGCTGACATCGGTTTTCAATTATCATTTCTAGCTGTTCTTTCAATAATATTTTTATATCCTCATCTTAAAGAATATTTAAAATTAATATTAGTTAAAAATAAATTCAGTCGAAATTTTTACCAAACAAAAATAGGGGAATCCATACTTGATATTTTCAGTATCACTATAGCAGTTCAGGTTTTTTCAGCGCCAGTTTTAATTTCTAGTTTTAAACAAATTTCTCTGATTGCTCCACTGGCCAATTTATTGGTTGTATTTTTATTACCTCTGATTATATCTTTAATTTTGTTGGCCTTATTTTTTTCTTTATTCTCACAAATTTTGGGAAGTATTTTCTATTATATTTTAGATTTATTAATTTCTTATATTTGTTTGGTAGGAAAACTCAGCAGTCAAATTCCTTATGCGAGCTGGGAAATACTTTCTTGGAATTTTTATTTTACTTTTATTTATTATTTATGTTTAATTTATTTCTTGTATAAAAAAAACAGGCCCACTAAATAGCAAGCCCGTTTTTATATGTTTGAAATTTATTTTTCTTCGTTTTTTTTCATGGTTCGAAGACAGCTAGTACAAACTTTGGCTTTTATTCCCATGACGTTTTTAGTTTGAAGATTTATGCCTTGTCTCTTTAATGTTTTAATATTGGAGTGTGATCGGCTGGCACCTTTAGTGGAGCTTCTTCCGCAAACATCGCATTTCTTTCCCATAGTATTGATATTATTAATTTTTATTGAAATATTATTGACAGAACTTATTTTAGCACAAAATAGAAAATAATCAAGAGCATTTTAATTTTAAGCTTTAATAGGGATTTATTTTTCAATTTCTTTGCCAACTATCTTTTAATTTGCTATAATTAATTTTAGAAACTGTTTTAGGTTTATTTTTTTATAAATTTATGATTATTAGTATTTTTTCTATTATTATTTTAATATTTTCTGTTATTTTGCATGAATATGGGCACGCCTTTGTGGCTTATAAATTGGGCGATAGTACCGCTAAAGACGCTGGTCGTTTAACCCTAAACCCTATTCCACACATTGATTTATTTGGTTCAATTTTATTACCTTTATTTTTTGTTTTTTCTGGGCTTAGTTTTATGATTGCCTGGGCCAAACCAGTGCCTTATAATCCTAACAATATTAGAGACAAAAAATATGGTGATTTAAAAGTAGCTATTGCTGGACCAGGTTTCAATTTTATTGTGGCTATAGTTTTTGGTTTGGTGGCTCGTTTTTTGCCATTAGCTCAAGTTATAAAAACTAGATTATTAAGCTCATTTTTGAGCGGAGATTTTTCTTTTATTTCCAACCAAATTTCAGGTGATATAATTTCCTCTATTTTTCTTTTGGCTATTATGTTCTGC
>CAYYLI010000006.1:0-18032 GCA_964472595.1 uncultured Gammaproteobacteria bacterium
TATCCTACAGCACTAGGCATACGACCAAGTAAGGCAGAAACTTCGGAACCGGCTTGGGTAAAACGGAAAATATTATCAACGAAGAATAATACATCTTGATTTTGTTCGTCGCGGAAATATTCAGCAATTGACAAACCACTTAAAGCTACGCGAGCACGAGCTCCTGGTGGTTCATTCATTTGACCAAACACCATAGCTACTTTTTCTATAACACCAGCATCTTTCATTTCATGAAATAAATCATTTCCTTCACGAGTTCTTTCTCCCACACCAGCAAAAACAGAATAGCCTCCATGAGCTTTAGCAATATTATTAATAAATTCTTGAATAACAACAGTTTTTCCTACACCAGCACCACCGAATAAACCAACCTTACCTCCTTTAGCAATAGGGCAGATAAGATCAATAACTTTAATACCGGTTTCTAAAATTTCAGTTTTGGTTGATTGCTCAGCAAACTCTGGAGCTTCACGATGGATTTCATATCTCTTTGAATCTTTTAATTTTTCACCACCATCAATAACCTCACCTAAAACGTTAAAAATTCTACCAAGAGTTTTTTCTCCAACTGGCACAGTTATACCTTTACCAGTGTTTAAAACTTGATCTCCTCTTTTTAAACCATCAGTTGATCCCATAGAAACAGTTCGAACAACGTTTGAACCTAAGTGTTGTTGAACCTCCAAAACCAACTTCTTGCCATTAACTTCAGTTTCTAAAGCTGTATAAATACTTGGCAATTCTTCAGCAAAACAAACATCAACAACCGCGCCAATAATTTGTTTTACAATTCCAATTTTTTTATTTTCTTTTTCCATATTGTTTTAATTCTTTATATTTAAATTTTATTATTTAGAACTTAAAGCGTTGGCCCCGGCTGAGATTTCTGAAATTTCAGAGGTAATGGCTGCTTGTCGAGCCTTATTATAGAACAAAACCAATTCCTTAACCAAATCAGTGGCAGCTTCAGTAGCTTGATGCATAGAAGCCATTCGAACACTATGTTCAGAAGCATTAGACTCAAGTAATGCTTGAAATAATTGAACCTCAATTAAACGTGGCAGCATTTGATCTAATACCTTTTGTGGAGTTGGTTCGTAAATAAACTGATATTTATATTTATCATCTTGTAAATGTTTTACTTCCTTTTCCTTTATAAATGGTTTGTTAGTAGTTACATTCTCGGTTTTTCCAACTACTCCTAAATATTCATCAATAGCATTAATATCAACCGGCAAAATTTGTTTAACTCGAGGAACTTGTTTTATTGAATTAACAAAATCAGTATAAGCCACAAAAACTTTATCATATTTTTGAGCTAAGAAATCATCAATTAGCATTTTAGCTATTGGTTGAACCTCTCTAATTTCAGAAACAAAATCGGCTTTATCAAATTCAGCTGAAACATTATATTTAAAACGACCATTAACCATTATTCCCTTTTTACCAACTAAAATAAAGTCGGTATCTAAATCACCTTGCTTCTTTATTGAGGCTACAGCCTTGTTAACAATATTAGAATTAAAACTACCACACAAACCGCGGTTAGAACTAATTAAAACAATAGCCACCTTTTTAATCTCTGAGCGAGGTGTTAGCAAGGGGTGAATATTTTCTTTAGAATCGGCTGAAGCAGCAATATTTAAAACAGTTAACCAAGCCAAATTAGAATAGGTTCTGGTCTTAAGCACAGCCTCAATTGATTTTCTCATTTTTGAAGCTGAAACCATTTCCATGGCTCTGGTAACTTTTTTAATACTACCAACTGATTTTATTCGACGTTGTATTTCCTTGGTTTTAGCCATAAGAAAGAAATTAATTTATTCTTTAATTAAGTAATCTAAAGTTTCTTTGTAGTTTTGAATTGATTTTTTAATCTTTCCTTCAGTTTCTTCTTCTAAAACTTTAGTATTTCTAATAGTTTCCAAAACATCAACTGCTGTATTTTTGAAATAAGCAATTACTTCTTTTTCAAACTCCTTTATTTTTTTTACTGGAACATCATCTAATAATCCATTAATTAGAGAGAAGAAAATAACTACTTGTTCAGCTACATCAACTGGTTCATATTGACCCTGTTTTAATATCTCCATTAATCTTTTTCCTCTTTCTAATTTTCTCTTAGTATCTTCATCTAAGTCTGAACCAAATTGAGTAAAGGCAGCTAATTCTCTAAACTGAGCTGCTTCTAAACGCATCTTTCCAGCTACTTTTTTCATCGCTTTAATTTGAGCACTACTACCAACACGAGAAACTGACAAACCAGCATTAATAGCCGGACGTGTTCCTTCATAAAACAAATCTGACTCTAGATAAATTTGTCCATCAGTAATTGAAATAACATTAGTTGGAATATAGGCTGAAACATCACCCGCTTGAGTCTCAATAATAGGTAAGGCGGTAATTGATCCTCCGCCGTATTCTGAATTTAATTTACAAGCTCTTTCTAACAAACGAGAATGAAGATAGAAAACATCACCCGGATAAGCTTCGCGTCCTGGAGCTCTCTTTAACAACAAAGAAAGTTCACGATAGGCAACAGCGTGTTTAGATAAATCATCATAAATAATTAAAACATCTTCTCCTTTATCTAAGAAATATTCGGCCATAGCACAACCAGCATAAGGAGCAATGTACAATAAGGAAGCAGGAGAAGAAGCGCCAGCTAAAACTACAGTAGTATAATCCATAGCCCCAGCTTCTTCTAACTTAGCTACAATATTTGCAACCTTAGACTCCTTTTGCCCAATACCAACATAAATACATTTAATATTTTGTCCTTTTTGATTGATAATAGTATCAATAGCAATAGCAGTTTTTCCAATTTGACGATCACCAATAATCAATTCTCTTTGTCCACGACCAATTGGAATCATCGCATCAATAGCTTTAATACCAGTTTGTAATGGTTCTTTAACTGAAGCACGAGTAATAACACCAGGGGCAATCTTTTCTACTGGATAAAAATTCTTTGATTCAACTTTTCCTTTACCATCCAAAGCAACTCCTAAAGGATTAACCACTCGGCCAATAATAGCGTCTCCAACTGGAACCTCCAAAATTCTTTTAGTTGAAAGAACTTCATCACCTTCTTTAATAGCGGTAAAATCATCAAAGATAATAGCTCCCACTACATCTTCTTCTAAGTTTAACACTACACCAACAACCTCTTTGTCGCCTGATTTAAAAATTAAAATTTCACTCATCATCACATCAGCTAAACCTGATACCATAGCAATACTATCGGAAATTTTTAAAACCTTTCCTACAGTTTGCTCTTTAACTTCATTTTTAAAATCAGTAATTTGTTTTTTAATCTGTTCGATTATAAATTCTTTATTAGGCATACGTTTATTTATTTATATTATTTTTTAAACTATTTAAACTATTTTTTAAACTTCCATCGACAATCTTATCAGCATAACGAAGCACTACTCCGCCTAAAATATTTTCATCAAGTTTTTCAGTTAATCTTACACTTTTAGAATCAGTTTTCTTTTTTAAATAATCAATGATAACATCTTTTGATTCAGTTGATAATTTAAAAACACTAGAAACTGAAGCTATTAACTCTTTTTTTTCTTTATCCCAGATTTTGGAAAATTCTGAAATAATTTCATTAATACTACTATAATCATTATTAGCTATAATAAAATCAACAAAGCTTTTTACTTCTTTAGCTAAATTATCTTCGGCAGTATTTTCAACCAATTGGTATAGACCAAGAGCGTATTGTTGAGATAAAATTTTCATATTTTCTATTTTATTACACTAGCAATAATTTCCTTATCCTTTTCACTATCAATTTTTTCTTTAATAATTTTTTCAGTAGCTAATACTACCAAGTCACTTACTTCTTTTCTTAACTCTTTAAACATTGCTTCTTTTTCGGCTTGAATATTTTCTTTCTCTTTCCTTATTATTTCAGCTACTTCCTCTTTGGTTTTAGTTATTAATTTTTGACGGTTTTCTTCAGCTGTTTGATTAGCATTATTAATAATATCAGAATATTCTTTCTGAGCTTTGGCTAAAATATCACCGCTTTCTTTTTCGGCTAAAACTAACTTCTCTTCTATTTTTTTAGCATCATCTAAACTTTTCTCAATAGTTTTAGTTCTTTCTTGCATTATCTTAGCAATTGGTTTAAACGCAAAACGATACAAAACCAAAAAGATAATACCAAAGTTAACCGCTTGAGCAATTAATAATTTCACATCAACGTGAAAAATTGAAGTAATTGAATCCATATAATTTAATAATCAAATAATAAGCTAGCTCCTGCTCCCAAAAAGGAGCAGTTTGTCAGATTATTATTTAATACTGAAAGCGATAACCAAAGCGTAAATAGCAATAGCTTCAGCGAAAGCACAAGATAATAACATTGGAACTAAGATTTTTCCAGAAGCTTCTGGATTTCTTCCAATAGATTCCATAGCTTTTGTACCGATTAAACCGATACTAAGAGCTGGAACGATAGAACCAAGGGCAATAGTTAAAGCCTTAGCAAACATGATTTTTTCCATAATTTTTTTAAATTAATTAATAATTAATTTATTTATTTTAAATAATAAATTACTCTTCTTCCTCCTCGGGAGCAGTACTGATAGAAAGGTATATCAAAATCAAAATAGCAAAGATCATAGCCTGAATCAAACCAACAATAATTTCCAATGCCATAAAAGGTAAAGGAACAATAAAGGCACAAATAGCAGACATAGCTGATAGCAATACTTCACCAGCAAAAATATTTCCAAAAAGACGGAAGGACAAACTAGCAGCTTTGGCAAACTCACCAATTAATTCAACTATACCAACAAATATTTTAACTGGGTTAACTAATAATACAGTAGGATCTTTAAGAACTTTTTTAGGAATCGCTATTATCATATTAATGTTAATATAGCGATTTAAGTAATGCCAAAAACCATTAGCTAAATTACCAAAAATATGCACCACGACCAAACCAACTGAAGCTAAAGCTAAAGTAGTATTTAAATCAGCGGTTGCTCCTCTAAAAAAGGGAATAAAAACTCTTTCTCCGTGTTCGGTAACTATTTTTCCAATAGAACCAATACCAGGAAAAAGGCCCAACCAATTATTTAATAAAATAAAAAAGAAAAATGACAAAACAATTGGTAAAAACTTAATAGATTTCTGTCTACTACCAGTTACTTCGTCAGAAATTCCCAAAAACCAATCCATGATAACTTCTAAAACATTCTGAAAGCCACGAGGAATTTTTCTAATTTTTCCCTTTAAGCTAAAAGCTATAATAATAACCACTAATAAAATAATCCAAGAATTAATTAAAGAGTTGGTTACGGAAAAGCTACCAATATTAAAAATCGGTTCGGCATATAGAGTATTTTCGTGTATAACTTCTCCTTCTGGTTGTTGTGTTTCGCCTGACATAATTTAATCTTTTTTTATTTGATTTTTTTTATAATTTTCATCGATCTTCTTTGATTCTTTTAAAACATATCTGGTTAAACCAAAAATGGAAACCACAAATGAAAGACCCAAAGATATTAGAAAATAACGTGGTGAACTAGAAAATCTTTTGTCTAAATAAGACCCCAAAAAGAATCCGATAACTACCGGCATTATAATCCACGCCGAGAAACCAAAAGCAATATTCATTGCTATGTTCCAATCAAAACCTTTTCTATTATCTTTTTTCATCACAAAAAAAATGACTCAAAAACTTTAACAATTTTTGAATTTTATTATGTTTATATTAATACTTTAATATTAACAACTAATTATATTAACAAATAAAAATAAAAGTCAAGGGTGAAAATCCCTTGACCTTTATTTGTTTTTAAGCAATATTTTAAGCTTTTATATTAAAAAAATCCAAAGAGTTTTTCCACAATAATGGCTCGATTTCGTCTACACTAAGACCTTTAATCTCAGCAATTCTTTTGGCCACTTCTTTAACCCAAACTGGGCTATTTCTTTGACCGCGATGTGGAGTTGGGGATAAATAAGGAGAATCGGTCTCAATCATAATATTTTCTAAAGGAGATCGTCTAATTACATCATCAAAACTAGAAACAAAGGTAATGAGGCCGGTAAAGGATATTTTTAGGCCTAAATCAAAGTATTTTTGCGCCCATTCATAATCACCAGAAAAACAATGAATAACCCCCCAATTTTTAGATAAATTATTATTTTTTCTAAAATTAGCCAATATTTCGTATAAATCATCATGGGCTTCGCGACAATGAATAATTACCGGAAGCTTATTCTTCAAGGCAAACTCTAGTTGCCTGATAAAGATCTGTTTTTGTCTATTTTTAGCCCTTATTTCGCTTTCTTTGTCTGGAGCATCTAAATGGTAGTAATCCAGTCCAATCTCCCCTATAGCCACGATTTTAGGGCTTGTATCAATCAACGCTTGATAGTCAGACTCAACAAAATCTTCTGCCCGACTATGAAATTCATATTTACCGTTTTCATTATCATTTTTAACTAAAATATCCTGAGTATGAATTGGATGAAGACCAATAGCGCAGTAGACACCTTTATCAAAGTTTTTAGCTAATTCCACTGCTCTCTGCGAAGTTTTAAATTCAGACCCAACCACAACCATAAAAACATTCTCACTTAAGGCATTACTAGCCACAGTTAAAGAATCATCTCTATAATCTTTAAAATTTAAATGACAATGAGTATCAATAAACATATAGTTAGATATCAATTTCTTCTAAAACTTTTTTAGTAGAGCGAGAAATATTTTTTGGTATATTAACTTTAATATTAACAAAATGATCACCAAATCCGCCACCTCTTAATTTGGGCACGCCCTTACCCTTAATCTTAAAAGTGGTATTAGATTGAGTGCCTTCAGGAATTTTTAGCAGAACATTTCCGTGCACAGTTTTTATATTAATTTTATCTCCCAAAATAGCTTGCTTAACCGAAATTTCTTGATCACTAAAAATATCATAATTTCGACGAACAAATTCTTTGCTCTTTTCAACTCTAATTCTAAGAAGTAAATCCCCGGCTGCTTGCCCCTTACTACCAGCATGACCCTTGCCTGATAAACGAATAGCCTCACCCTCATCAATACCAGCCGGAACTTTTATTTTCATTTTCTCTTGTCCGCGATAAACTCCCTGTCCATTACATTTACTACATTTTTTAGAATAAGTTTTTCCTTCACCTTGGCAGCCTGGACAAATGGTCTCGCTTTGCATAGCACCAAATATGGTTCTCTGAACAGTAAATACTCGGCCCTTACCTTTACAAGTTGCACAAGTCTCCACTTTAGACCCAGGTTCAGCACCTTCTCCCTGGCATTTTTCACATTTAATATTTTTATCAACAATAATTTCTTTTTCTGCTCCAAAAACAGCTTCTTTAAAATCTATTATTAAGATAGCTTCCATATCAAAGGATTCTCTTCTAGACCGAGAACGAGAGGCGCCCGAAGAAAAACCAAACATATCCCCCAGGCCACCAAACAAATCTCCTAGATCATCAAAGTTGACATTGCCGCCGGAAAAACCATTTTGAAAACCAGAAAAATCAAAACCACCAGCTCCAGCTTGATTAAAACTGCTACCAAATTGATCGTATTGTTTTCTTTTTTGTTCGTTTCCTAAAACTTGGTAAGCTTCATTAGCTTCTTTAAACTTAGCCGGATCACCACCCTTGTCAGGGTGGTGAGCATGGGCCAATTTTCTAAAAGCTAGCTTAATATCATTTTGTGAAGCATTTTTGGAAACACCTAAAATTTCATAATAATCTTTGTTTGCCATAGATTAATTTTGTTTTTCTTCAACTTCTCCTTCCACAACATTATCTTCGCTCTTATTTTCAGCTCCCGCTTGATTTGGGTTCTCAGTATTAGCTTCTGGATTATTTTTTTGAGCTTCATACATAGCTGAACCAATTTTTTGAGCTGTTTCATTTAACTCTTCCATTTTCTTTTTCATTTCATCATATTGCTCTCCATCTTTAATCTTTTTTAATTCCTCCATTTTATTTTCTAATTCCTTTTTATCATCTTCTTTCATTTTATCGCCTGATTCTTTCAATAATCTTTCGGTTGAAAAAACTACAGCATCAGCTTGATTTTTGATTTCAATATTTTCTTTTTTCTTCTTATCTTCATCAGCATGAAGCTCGGCTTCTTTTTGCATTTTTTCAATTTCTTCTTTGCTCAAACCAGAGGAAGAAGTAATAGTAATCTTTTGTTCTTTGTTGGTAGCTTTATCTTTAGCGATAACATTTAAAATACCATTAGCATCAATATCAAAAGTTACCTCAACTTGAGGAACGCCACGAGGTGCTGGTGGTAAACCATCAAGAATAAAGCGGCCTAAAGTTTTATTATCTTGCGCCATTGGTCTTTCTCCTTGGACAATATGAATTTCAACACTAGGTTGATTATCGGCTGCAGTTGAGAAAATTTGAGATTTTGAAGTTGGTACAGTTGTGTTTCTTTCAATGAGTGGAGTAGCTACACCACCCAAAGTTTCAATACCTAAAGTTAAAGGAGTGACGTCTAACAACAAAACATCTTTAACATCACCTTGAAGTACACCAGCTTGAACTGCAGCTCCAACAGATACTACTTCATCCGGATTTACACTCAAATTTGGTTCTTTGCCAAAAAATTCTTTAACCTTCTTTTGTACTAAAGGCATTCTAGTCATACCACCAACTAAAATAACTTCTTCAATATCTGAGACATTCATTGAAGCATCGGTTAAAGCTTTTTTGCAAGGCTCAATAGTGCGATCAACTAAATCAGAAATTAATTCTTCCATTTTAGAGCGAGACAATTTCATCACCAAATGTTTTGGTCCGTTTTCATCGGTAGTAATAAATGGTTGATTAATCTCGGTCTCCATAGTAGTGGATAATTCAATTTTAGCTTTTTCAGCTGACTCTTTAATTCTCTGTAAAGCTAGAGGATCTTTGGACAAATCAATCCCTTGATCTTTTTTAAATTCAGAAATAATCCAATCAATTATTCTTTGGTCAAAATCTTCACCGCCTAAATGAGTATCACCATTAGTAGCCTTCACTTCCACAGTATCGGCTGAAATATCTAAAACAGAAACATCAAAAGTTCCGCCACCCAAATCATAAACCACAACTTGTTGACCCTGCTTTTTATCAAAACCATAAGCTAGGGCAGCAGCAGTTGGCTCATTAATAATTCTCTTAACTTCTAAACCAGCAATTTTACCAGCATCTTTGGTAGCTTGTCTTTGGGCATCATCAAAATAAGCTGGAACAGTGATAACAGCTTCGGTAATTTTTTCACCAATTTTAGCCTCAGCGTCAGCTTTTAACTTACTTAAAATCATAGCTGAAACTTCTTGAGGGGTATATTCTTTATCATTCATTTTAACTTTAACTCCTTCTCCAGCTTGAATAATTTTGTAAGGCACTAATTCAATATCTTTTTTTACTTCCACATCTCCATATTTTCTACCAATTAAACGCTTAACGGAATAAACTGTATTTTCCGGATTGGTAACGGCTTGTCTTTTAGCTGATTGCCCAACTAAACGCTCGCCATTTTTGGAAATAGCAACAATTGAAGGGGTGGTTCTATTACCCTCAACGTTTTCTAAAATTTTTGGCTGACCACCTTCAATAATTGCCATAGCGCAATTGGTAGTTCCCAAATCAATTCCTAAAATTTTTCCCATATTTTTTCTTTTAAACTGAGCAAAATTATTTACCCAATTTTTTATTAATTAATTTACTTAAAATTTACTTAGTTTTTATTTTAATAGTTTTTGGTTTGGCCTCTGGAGCTTTCGGTATAGAAATTTTTAATATTCCTCCCTCAGCTACTGCAGTAGCCTCATCGCCCGACACCTTATTAGGCAAAGGAATGGAGCGGAAAAAACTACCTCGACGAATTTCTTTACGATAATAATTTTTTTCATCAACTTCAGTTTTTCTTTCCCCCTCACCCTTGATGCACAAGACATCATTTTCAATAGAAATATCAATTTTTTCTGGATCAATCCCAGCTAACTGGGTCTCCACAACAATATTATCCTTATCTTCATACATATCGACCGCTGGCATAAAACCCTTGATGCCAGAAACAGTTGGGACAAATTCCGAAATCATTTTATCCATGTCCTCGAAATAATTGTCGCTCAAAAATGGGCTCCACTTTATAAGAGACATATTATTTGTGTTTCTTTCAGCAAAATAATTTTTTAAATTATAGATGCTAAAAGAAAAAATTAAATTATTTTATATTTTATTTTCTTCTTCCGACTCAGTTTTTTCCAAAACCACTTTAGCCGGAATAATTACCTTGCCTTTTAACTTATAACCTTTTCTAATTTCTTTCTCTACAATTTCACCCTGACCCTCAACTGCTTCCATTAAATTATAATCAAACTTCTGACCAATGGTCTCAATTTCTTCTAGCCCGTTGGACTTAAAAATATCTTGAAATTGTTTAATAACGTATTTAATACCTTCTACCCAAGGGTTTTTAACATCATTTTCATTTAAAGTGCTAATGGCCATTTTCAAATTTTCATAAACCGGCAGAAGTTCCAAGAAAAATCCTTCTAGGGCAAAGCGGGCGAATTCAGCTTTTTCGGAAACAACATTTTTATTTAGATTTTGGTAATCAGCCAAAGCTCTTTTCAGACGATTTTCTAAATCATTTTTTTCTTCTTCTATTTTTTTAAATTTATCATCTTTTTTTTCTTTCTTGTCTTTTTCTTTTTTATCATTATCCATATTTTTTTATAATTTATTTTTTAAGAATTTAATTAAATTTAAATTTTTCTCATAATCCATTCTCAGTGGTCCCAAAAGCCCAATTACTCCAACCTGTTTATTCTTTTTATACTTTAAAATAACTGAGCTTAAAAAATTTCCGAAAGGATTATCTTTTCCGATAAATATTTTTTCCCCCATTTCTAGTTGATCAAAAATATCAGCAATAATTTCCTCCATTCTATCAATAATTACTGAAATGTCACACACCACTTCGCTAGCCTTAAATTCTGGTTGAATGAATAAGTTGGAAACACCGGTATAATACAAATCATTTTTATGAAAAGCCCAAAAAACAGCATTTTTAGAAATTTCAGCAATCGCTTTGGCGACTTTTTTAAAATCGTCCTCGGAAGAGAATTCTAGACTCTCTAATTCAGAAAATATTTTAACTGAATCTTTCCGACTTAATAAATAATTTTCTACATAATATCTATAAGCTTTTTCTGTTGGGATGCGCCCAGCTGAAGTATGAGGTTGAAAAATATAACCACTCTCTTCCAATTCAGCCATATCATTTCTAGCCGTAGCAGATGATATACCTAAATTGTATTTCTCCACCAAAAAAGAAGAGCTTAAAGGCTGAGCAGTCTTTATATATTCATTTATTAAAGCTAATAGTATCTGTTCTTGACGTGGACTAATATTCATAAAAAAATAATAAATTATTTCATCAATCCCTATTATATAAAATTAGCACTCCTATGTCAAGAGTGCTAATTATATAAATATTTGCTTTGTTTTATATGGGTAAAACCACTATTTCTTTATCTTGTTTCTTAAAAACGCTGGTACATCCAAATCCTCTTCACTGCTAGGAGCGGCATTGCTAGTTCTAATCTTGTTTCTCAAAAAAGCTGGAGTGTCCAAACCGCCATCTTCATCATCTTTATTGGAATTAGAAATTTTTTCCTTATTAAAAATATTTTTGGTAGAAGCAAAATTAAAAATTGATTTTTTATTATCTCTATCCTCCACTACATCCTCCTTCTTATTATTAACTTCTTTTTCAAAGCTATCCATAATACTAAAGTCCTTTTTGATACTACTAGTATTATTAGTATTAAAATAATCACTATCTATTCTTTTCTCTGGTTCTTTTTTTACTGGAGCACTTGGTTTTGGATTTTTTTCATTAAAACCAGTAGCCACAACTGTAACTTTTATTTCATCACCTAAATTTTCATCAATAACCGCACCAAAAATAATTTTAGCATCTTTATGAGCTAGAGAGTTTATCATTTTAGCCGCGTCAGAAACATCAGCCATACTCAATTCAGAGCCACCAGTGACAGTAAAGACTATTCCCTTAGCGCCATCAATTGATGTCTCAAGTAAAGCCGAGTTAACAGCCGCTTTTACAGCTTCAACAGCCTTATTTTCACCAGAAGCTGAACCCACTCCCATCAAAGCAGTTCCGGTATCTGACATAATAGTTCTAACATCAGCAAAGTCGGCGTTAATAATTCCAGGTACTGTAATAATTTCTGATATTCCCTGAACTCCTTGACGTAAAACATTATCAGCCATTTTGAAAGAATCTATAAAAGTGGTTCTCTTATCAATAATTTCTAATAATTTTTCATTAGACACAGTAATAATAGTATCAACCTTGGCAGCTAAATTTAGATAGCCTTCTTCGGCTACTTTTTGTCGAGCACTACCTTCAAAGAAAAAAGGTTTGGTTACTACAGCAATAGTTAGAGCACCCAGTTCTTTCGCTATTTCAGCCACAACCGGAGAAGCCCCAGTACCAGTTCCACCGCCTAAACCGCAAGCTATAAAAACCATATCAGCTCCTTTCAACATCTCTCTAACCTCATTTTGTGATTCCTCAGCCGCTTTTCTTCCAATCTCCGGATCCATACCAGCTCCCAATCCTCGAGTAATATTTTTTCCAATATTTAATTTATAGCTAGCTCTATTATTTTGTAAAGCTTGAACATCAGTATTGATAGCAATAAATTCAACTCCTCGGATACCAGCCTCAATCATACGATTGACAGCATTACCGCCGCCGCCACCAACTCCGACTACTTTTATTTTAGCTGATGTTTCAATGTTTGGTTTAATTTCTGGCATATTATATTATAATTATATTTAATTTTATTTTGGCATTATTTTTTGCAAAAAGCCACTAGCCTTACCAAAAAAATCTTTAAAATTTACTTTTAAAGCACTCTCTTTATACGGACCATCAGAATATGAACCAAAAATAGCCAAAGATAAAGCTGAGGCGAAATCAGGTCGAGAAGCTTTATCAACTTCTATTTTAATATGGCTAGGCTCAATAAAGGCCACGGGCAGAGACAAAACTCTCTTAGCTGTTTTGTTAATATTTTTTAATAAAGAACCACCGCCACTCAAGAAAACACCAACTGGTAAAATCTTGGAGCGATTTACTTTTCTCAATTCTTCATCCACTAAAGAAAAAATTTCCTCAGTTCGAGCCTCAATTATTTCGCTAAGATATTTTTGTGAAACTAAAGAATTTTCATCATCAATTCTTTCTTCTTTTAATAAGTGAGAAATATCAGATTCTTCTTTATTTGAAATCTCGGAAGAATCAGCATCACCAAATTCTAATTTTATTTTTTCGGCTAAAGTAATGGGGCATTTCAAACCTAAAGCAACATCAGCTGTTATATATTCAGAGCCAATTGGTAAAGTATTAAAATGTAATAAAACACCGTCTTCATAAATAGCTAAAGAAGTGGTAGTAGCTCCAATATCAACCACGGCAACACCCAATTCTAATTGTTTACTACTTAAAAATACTTCGGACATGGTTATAGCTGGTAGTAAAATATCTTCAATTCCCAAACCAGCTCTTTGAACTATTTTTATCAAATTATTTAATTGACTAGTCAAAACCAATGGCACCAAAACCTCAACCTCCAATCTAATTCCACGCATTCCGATTGGATCTTTAACGTCTTCATTATTATCAATATTATATTTTACCGGGATAGTTTTAAAAATTTCATAATTATTTGGCACCGGAAAAGATTTAGCTGAATCAACCGCTCTGTCAATATCACTCTGATCTATTTCTCCATCATTCTTACTAATAATAGCCACTCCTTTTACTCTTTCATAACGAATTTTAGCGTGATTAAAAGCTAAATAAACTGAAGAAATAGGAACGCCAACCAAACGTTCGGCTTTTTCCAAACAAGCAGATAAAGCTGAGACAGCATCCTCAATACTATTGATGGTGCCATTTTTACCAATACCAGCGCTAGGATGAGAGACGGCTCCAATTATGTGAACTTTTTCTTCATTAAATTCTTGCTTTTTTTGGGCTATCAATAATTTTATACTACTTGATCCCAAATCAAGACCAACGATAATATCGTTTTTCATAAGTTTTTATTATTTTATTCTATATACTGACATTATACTAAAATTTTTAAATCTTAGCAATAAGCCCAAGGGCTAATTTTAAAGGTTTTTATAGCTTTAGGCGATTTGGAAAAACCAATTGATGATATTTTCCCCAAAAAATAGAGTTATTAAAGCCCCCAAAGCCAAAAAGATGCCTAGAGGTAATTTAGAGCCTATTTTTTTTAAGTTAAAAATTAACAAAATTGTAGCTGTTAGACCCCCAATCATGTAAGTTAAAAATATGCAAAGAATAAATTGGTCCCAAGCTGGAAAAGCAATACCTAATAATCCGCCCAACCAGATATCTCCCTCCCCCAAGCCTTTGCCCTTAGTGATAAAATATTGCAAGGCAAAGAAGGAGGCTCCAGCCAACATTGTTAAAAATATTTGCCACAAAGAAAAACCTAAAAATAAATTCAGAATAAGTAAAACTATAGCTGATAAATAAATGGTTTTTATAGAAACCAACATCCAGCGTAAATCAAAAATAAAAA
Source organism: uncultured Gammaproteobacteria bacterium (assembly GCA_964472595.1). GTDB lineage: Bacteria > Patescibacteriota > Patescibacteriia > Patescibacteriales > UBA12465. Next base: position 14,661 of record CAYYLI010000006.1, read on the forward strand.
TTATAAACAAAACTGCAATAAAAAATAAATCAAAGAATAATTTAATTGGTGAAAAATCTACCAAGGTATTAAGATAAAAAGCTAAGACAAAAAATAGGCCACAAGCCAACTCCACCAAAGGGTATTGCCAAGATATTTTTTCTTTGCAATGACGACACTTTCTCTTTAAGGCCAAAAAACTAAAAAGAGGGATGTTGTCGTGCCAAGCAATTTTATGACGACACTTGGGACAATAAGAACGGCCCAAAATAGTTTCTTCGGAATACAGGCGCCAAATTAAACAATTCAAAAAACTACCAATTAACAAACCAAAAATAAAAATAATAACTAAAAATGCCCACATAAATTTTATATTAATTAAAAAATTATTTTTCTAAAGTAAGTAAACTATTATTAATTACTTTTTTATAATGTAATAAAGCTTCTAAATTAATATCGCCCTCTACCTCTTCTTCAGCTGGCAAAAGTTCTAAAACTTTTTGATATTTTTCTCTGGCTAAATCATTGTTTTTTTGCAGTTGCGCCAAACGAGCTTCTTTTAGATAAATATCAGGATAAAAAGGTGAAATTTTTTCTAATTGATAAAATATTTCCCAACTCTCATCAAATTTGCCAACTAAAGCTAGGGCTTGGGCCTTATTTAAATTATAAAAGAAGCTATTATTATCTTTTTTATAATAAAGCTCTACTACTAAAGTGGCTTTTTCTTTGGCAAAAAGACGGGAAGTGGAATCATTCATATAATTAATATTATCAAAAATCAAAGAAATAAAAACATCATAATAAGCTCGGGGTAAAGGTTTATTTTCTTGAAAATAAGAAAATAATTCCATGGCCGTGGGCACCTCTCCGCCTAAAAGATTATTTTGTATTTGAGAAAAATAATAATCAGCGCGCCAATTTTTAAACTCCCTATTTAGACCCCAAATACTAAGAAGAGCCACGCTTAAAATTATAACTGAACGTAAAACTTTTTTATAATTCCCTAAATTAATATCAGCCTCAATTTTTTCTTGAAATAAATCGTCATTTTTCTTTCTAAAATCAAGCGCAAAAATAATGGCTATAATAAAATAAAGATAAATAATTGTAACAACAGTAGCAAAATTAAAACAAATAGAAACCAAAAAGGCTAAAATAGATAAACCTAAAATTAAAAATAGGTCCTTATCCTTTTCTCCTAAAATAAAATTTCTTCTTATAATTTTAAAAATAAAATAATAAAGATATAAATAAATTATCAAACCCAAAAAACCAAGACTTAAAATAATATCTAAAAAAACATTATGTGCTCTATCAAAAATAACATTAACTTTATTTTTTTCAGCTGAGGAAATTTCATAATAAGGGATCAGGGCCTCTCTTTGATTTTCCAAACCAAAACCCAGAGGATTGTCCAAAGAAGCTTGCCAAGAATTATTGTACAAAAAAGTTCTAACTGAAGAACTGCCCTCGCTTAAATTAAAAGCCCCTTTGAAGCGTTGGCTAAAAACATTATTAGTAAAAAACAATATCAAAGCCATAACAATAAAAGAAGAGCCAATGATTAGGGTGGTTTTGCGACTTTTTTTATACACCAGAAACACAACAACTAACACTGCCATAAGTCCCAACCAAGCACCCCGGCTTCCAGAAAATAATAAAGCCAATAATTGACTCAGCAGAACTAAAGCTAAAAATATTTTTCCATAAATATTTTTACTATAGCGAGCCAAATAAAAACTTAAAGGAATTGATAAAAGTAAAAATGAACCCAAAAAATTTGGTTGCCCTAGACTAGACATTGCTCTTTTGGTTTCTAGAGCTGCTTCCTGCCAAGTTAAAAAATCTAAGCCAAAATATTGACAAATAGCATAAAGAGAAACTAAAAAGGAAGAAATAGTAACTGTCCAAAAAATACGCTCCACTGCTTTTTTTATGTTTTTAGATAAAAATAAATTTACTGCCAATAAAAACAGAGCCACTACAAAAAATAATTCATTATGCAAAGAAATTTGGCGAGAAAAATTTCCCCAAAAAGACCAATGAGCATCAACTGACCACAATAAACTTAAAAACATAAAAGACAAGAGAGCCAAAAATACTAATAAATATTTTTTAATAAAAATTAATATCTTTTTACCAGACCCAGAAATACTAAAAAATCTCCAAATAGACAAAAACAACAAAAACCAAACTAGAGATCTAAATAAAATCATTTTACTAGACTCAAAAGGATCAAAGCTGGGGAAGAAAAAATTAAAATAAAGCGGAATCAAAAAAATAATACTTAAATAAGTTAGCTCAACTAACAAATCTGACATTTTAATTTTAGCAATTTTAAGCGACATAATATTATAAAAATTAGATAAATTAATAATACTAATATTATAGCATAAAACTAAAAAAAAATAAGGGCCTCGACCCTTATTTTAATATTTTATAGTATTTTCCAAATATCTATTTTTTTCGGTTAAACATTACTAAAATTGGACTAGCAATAAAAATTGAGCTATAAGTACCAACAAAAATACCAATAGCTAAAGCTAAAACAAACTCCCTAATTGAAGCTCCACCAAAAACAATAATAGCAATTAAGGTTAACAAAGTTGTAAAAGAAGTGTTGATTGATCTAGTTAAGGTTTGATTGATACTTTTACCAATAGTGCCAACAAAATTTTCTGAACTTTTTGGTAAATTTTCTCTAATTCTATCAAAAACGATAATAGTATCATTAACACTATAACCCAAAACTGTTAAAATTGCAGCAATAAAAGGAGTGTTGATTTCTGATCCATAAAATTTACCCAAAACAGCAAAAACTCCCAAAACTATTAAAACATCATGAGCTAAAGCAATAATAGCGGCAATTCCGTAATTCCAGGAAGAAACTGGACGAGAAACTTTTCGGAAAGCAAAAGCCATGTATAAAACAATGATAATTAAAACTATCAAAATGGTATTGAAAGATTTACTTTTTAATTCTTTTCCAATAGAGGGACCAACTACATCGTAACGCAACTCTTCAAAAGAATTTTTTTCGGAAATTTTTTCTTTAATAGAATTATAAGAATCTCTGGAATCGTCTTTAAAGCGAAAAATAATAGAATTGTCGTCAGTGGATTGTATTGTTAGGCTATTCAAATTCAAATCTTTTAAATCAGCTCGGACATCTGTAGCACTAGGAGCCTGATTATTAAATTTTAATTCCAACAAACTACCACCAGTAAAATCAATCCCAAAATTTAGTCCCCACAAAGACAAAGATACAATTGAAAGAGTTACCAAAACAGCAGAAATGGCTAAAAATATTTTTCTCTTTCCGATAATACTTAAATTAGACATATTTTTATCTTAATTTTAATTTTAATTATTTATTAATTTTTTTGTTTA
>CAYYLI010000006.1:18132-20531 GCA_964472595.1 uncultured Gammaproteobacteria bacterium
AAAACTTTAAAAATAGTTAAAACCATTACTCCGTAAAGCAACAAAGAAAAAACTGACAAAAGTCCAGGCACTCGATAAACAATTAACATAAATAAAGCTACTAAAATCAAACCAATAAGACCAGCCCTCAAACTATCAACTATAGATTGTCCGCCCAAACTAGCCCCAACTGTTTTTTGATTGATTAATTCAATTGGAACTGGCAGCGCACCAGCTTTCAATCTTTGAACTAACTCTTTAGCTTCAGAAATACTAAAGCCACCGCTAATAACAGCTTTACCGTCGGTTATTTGTTCATTAACTGTTGGAACGCTTATAGGATAATCATCCAAATAAATTGCTACTGGCTTAGAAATGTTTCTAGCAGTAATTTCTCTAAACAACTCCGCCCCCTCAGAATCAAATTCTAAAGAAACTTGGGGTGAATTATCATTTTGATCAAAAGTTAAAACTGCTTTTTTCAAGTTTTTACCAGTCAACTCTGTATTCTTCCAATTATCAGAAATGGCTGCTAAGTCATTGGCTGTCATTCTAGCTAAAAATATTTCTCTAACTTTATATTCTGTTTTTGTAGGGTCAGAAACAAGTAATGAACCTTCCTTAGCCCTCTTCTCTTCTAATTTTAAAATAGAATAACCACCATTTCTTTCTTTAATTTCAGAATTTTGCCCAGGATTTAAATTTTTTACCAATTCAAAAATCTCTTTATTGTTATCAGAACTTACCCAGCCTAGATCACCGTCATTTTCTACACCAACAGTTTGATCAGAAGAAATACTTTTTGGAGTGTTGTTGGTTTTAGCTAATTGAGCGAAGTCCTCTCCGGCCTTAACCTTGTCTAACAGTTCTTGAGCCTTAGCCTTTAAACCATTATTATACTCTTCCATTAATTTCAAATTGTCAGCCGAAACGTTTTCTACGCTCATGTCCTGTTCTTTAAATTCCAAACGAGGAGTTTCTCCAATTTCTTTAATAGCATCATCTACACTTTTTATCCCGGCTAATTCTACAATAACTCGATAATCGCCATCAATAGATTTATTGACTTGAATAACTGGCTCACTAACACCAAAAGCATTAACTCTTTGTTCAATAACATCTTTAACTCCTTCTAATAAATCATCTTTGTCAGTGTCTGGAATTTGTGAAACGTCAGCTTGATAAACCAACTGAACTCCACCTTGCAAATCCAAACCTAAACGGAAAGGATCCTCTTTTATTTTTGGCAAAACAATAACCTCATTGGTCTTGCTAGCCACAAATTTAGCAAATTTATTATAATAAACATCAGCACTATTCACTAGCAAAACTAGGAAAAGTAAACTTGTTAGGGCAAAAATAATGCCTCTTTTTTTCTTGCGGAAAAAGTTGTTTTTTGTGTTAGACATAAACATTATAAATTAAATAGTATTAAAATATGCAAAAAATCACTTTTAGGCCCTTTTTACAGGGAAGTGATAACTATCTGTTATCTTAGAACAATTTAAAATAAAAATCAAGATGAATTAAGGTTTTTGGGCTTGAATTTTTTATATAAAAATGTTATAACAAAATTACTTAAAATTAATAAAAAAAATATGTCTATAATCCCAATGGTTATTGAAAAAAGTCAAAATGGTGAAAGAGCTTATGATATTTATTCCCGTTTATTAAAAGATCGCATTATTTTCTTAGGCGAGGCTATAAACGACCACACTGCTAACATTATTATTGCTCAATTATTATTTCTGGAAGCCGAAGATAAAAATAAGGAGATTAAATTTTACATCAATTCTCCTGGTGGCTCAGTTTCAGCTGGTCTAGCTATTTATGATACCATGCAATATATTAAATGTGACGTTTCCACTATCTGTATTGGCATGGCTGCTTCAATGGCTTCCGTGCTTTTGGCAGCTGGCACCCCAGGAAAAAGATTATCACTGCCAAACAGTGAAATAATGATTCATCAAGTTTTGGGTGGTTACGAGGGTCAAGCTAGCGATATCAAAATTCACGCTGAACACATTCTGAAAATAAAAGATAAGATGAATAAAATATTATCAAAACACACTGGAAAAACTTTAAGCGAAATTGAAAAAGATAGTGATAGAGATTTTTTCATGTCAGCCGAAGATGCTAAAAAATATGGTATTGTTGATAAAATTATAAGTAAATAAATTTTATAAATAATTTTATTTTCCAAAATATACCCTAAATATATCCTAACTTATTTGGTTTATTATAAAAACTTCTCAATAAAAATTTTCAAAAACCAGCAACGATGTTGCTGGTTTTAATTATTATGACATCAGCACGTCATAACTAGTTTTGTATATTGGAAGTGAAATGTTTTGTGCCATAAATAATATAAAAACAAATGCTCATCTACGCCACTTCGTGGCTAAGATGAGTAAGGAGAG
>CAYYLI010000007.1:0-20119 GCA_964472595.1 uncultured Gammaproteobacteria bacterium
GTTACTGAAAGGGCAATCAAACATTTGAAAAAAGAGCTTTAAGTTAAAAGCTCTTCCATGGTATTCTCTTTTTTTTCTTTCTGGTCTTTTTCTTCTTCTTCTTCTAATATTTCATCTATTATTTCGAATAATCCTTTTTTATTTTTGATTATCAAAAAGATAGAAAATATTGAAAATATAGTAAGGAAAAGAATTGTATAGAATATAATACTGAAACCAAGCAGACAAATTTCGCTATAAGTTAAAAATGGGGTGGCAGTTATTAAAAAAAAGAGCTGCCATTTTGCTTGTTTGCTTAATTTTTTCTTAATTATTTTCATTATGACCTCCGTTTTTAAAAATGAACTAATATAAAATCTTAATCCTAAATTAAAAAAAAGTCAATTTTATGAATTTATCCGATTTTTCCTATAATTTACCAGAAGAGCTAATTGCTCAAAGTCCAGCCGATAGGCGGGATCATTCCCGTCTTTTAGTTTATAAAAAAGAAAGCGGTGATATTTTTCATCTTAATTTTTTTGATATAGTAGAATATTTAAATCCGGGTGATATTTTATTTTTAAATAATTCCAAAGTTTTTTCAGCGCGTCTGCACGCCAAAAAAGAAAGTGGTGGACAGGTAGAAATATTCTTATTAAAAAATATTAATAAAGAAAAAAATGAGTGGCAATGTCTTTTGGGAGGGCGTATTAAATCAGCCCAAAAATTATTTGTAGATAAAGATATTATTGCCCAAGTTAAAAAAAATGAAGATGGTGTTTGGGTGCTTTCTTTTAATAAAGACTACGATGAATTTATGAAATTGATTGAAGAGGTTGGAGAAACTCCATTACCGCCTTATATCAAGAGAGAAGAAATTGATTTAGCTGATAAAAAAAAGTATCAAACAGTTTATGCTAGCGACGAGAAAGTTGGCTCAGCCGCCGCTCCAACAGCTGGTTTGCATTTTACCAAAGAACTACTTAAAAAAATTTCCAAAAAGGGCGTAGAAGTATTAGAGGGGACCTTGCATGTTGGTTTAGGTACTTTTTTACCAATTAAAACTGAAAAAATTGAAGAGCATAAAATGCATCACGAAGAAGTAGAAATCGAAGTGGAGGTAATTAATAAATTAATTCAAGCCAAAAAAACCGGTAAAAGAATTATTGCTGTCGGGACAACTTCGGTTCGGATATTGGAAAGTTTGTATTATTTTAATATTATTGATGATTCTGGCTGGCTTGATAAAAATAATTTAAATAAGGCTAGCATTAGCTTTTCTACTAATATTTTTATCTATCCGGGCTATAATTTTAAATTAGTTAATGGCTTAGTTACCAATTTTCACTTGCCTAAATCTAGCCTTTTACTCTTAATTAGCGCCTTAATTGGTCGAGATAATGTTTTGTCGGCTTACGAGGAGGCTATTTTACAAAAATATCGTTTTTTTAGTTATGGTGACGCTATGCTAATAATTTAGTTTAATATTTATGATTGTTTTTATCGATGACTCTGGTGACCCAGGGTTTAAAATTGAAAAAGGATCATCTACTCATTTTACTATTGCGATGGTCTGTTTTGATGATGAGTTGGAAGCTGAGAAAACAGCAGTGGCTATTAAAGAATTAAAAAGAGAATTGAAATTAAAAGATAATGAAGAATTTAAATTTTCTAAAAGTTGTAGAGATTATAGAATAGAATTTTTAAAAACAGTAAATAAATTTAATTTTAGAATAAGGTGTTTGGTGGTAGATAAAACAAAAGTTTATAGTCCGGAGTTGCAAAGTAATAAAAATTCCTTTTATTCTTATTTTATAAAAGAGGTTTTAAAAAATAATAATGAAACAATATTAGAGGCTAAAATAAGAATAGATGGAAGTGGAAATAGAATATTTAGAAATAATTTTATTACTTATTTAAGGAAAGAATTAAATTATAGAGATAAGAAGATTATGAAAAATTGTCAATTAGTTGATTCTAGCAATAATGTTCTGATTCAATTGGCTGATATGATTGCTGGTAGCATAAATAGATCAAAAAACAAAGGCAAGCAAGATAGTTTAGAATATAGAAGTATTATTGGGAATAAAATTGAAGATGAATGGCTTTTTAAATAAAAAAGACCCCCACAAAGGGAGCTTTTCCAACTACGGTTCCTATGCTAGGTGTCCTAGCCACGCCACCATCCGGAGACTATTCGGATACCAAGTTTTTGTACCTATATTATACATTATTTTTGCTGATTAGTAAACATATAAAACCCTTTAAAAGTAATGCTTTTTTGAATTGACAGGTATTTATCCACAGGTTGAATTAGTTAATTTTTTTGATTTTTTATTATTTTTCTGATAAATTATATATAATATTTATAACTAACTATTTTATTTTATGTTAAAAAATGTTTGGGAGTTTTTGAAAATTGTTATTATTTCTTTGGTGATAATTTTGCCAATCAGATATTTTATTATTCAACCTTTTTATGTTAAGGGAGCCTCTATGGAGCCAAACTTCCATGATCATGAATATTTAATTATTGATGAAATATCTTTTCGTTTTAATGAAGCCCAAAGAGGTCAAGTAATTGTTTTCCGTTATCCACAAAACCCTCAAGAATATTTTATTAAAAGATTAATTGCTTTACCGGGTGAAACTATTGAATTTGTTGATGGTCAAATTAGAATTTACAACAAAGAAAATCCCGACGGCTTTATTTTAAATGAAAGTAAATATTTGTCGGATACTGTCAAAACCTATTCCAACGTTGAAGAACCTGTTACTTTGGGAGTGAATGAGTATTTCGTTCTAGGTGATAATCGTTATTCCTCCAAAGATTCTCGCATTTTTGGTCCGCTGGACAAAAGTTTTGTCACTGGAAAAGTAATGTTGAGAGGTTGGCCCTTTTCTCGTTTTAATCTTTTTGATTATTCTGATATCTATTCAAATTAATATATTAATAAAAATAAAAAAAATAATATGGGACGCAAAAAACTTAGTGATAAAAAAAATATTAGTCCAAAAGTGAAGGAAAAGAAGGGTCTGAAAAAGGACAATGTTGTGCATAAGAAAAAAGATTCGCACAAGAATGTTTTAAGAGTTTTAGGTGTTAAAGATATTTCTTCACTTGATTATAAATTTCTAAATCCAATTATTAAAAAACTTGAGGATACTGCCAACAATTATAGTTTTTCTAAGATTGAAACTCCAATTTTAGAAGATGCTTCTTTGTATAAAAAGTTTTTTGATAAAAATAAGAGCCGAGTTTTATTTTCTTTGGAACCTCGCGGTTCAGAAAAATTAGTTTTACGCCCAGATTTGGTGCATGGGTTAATTCGTTCTTTTGTAGAAAATGGTCATATTAATAATTTAGAAAAACCCCAAAAGTTTTTCTCTTGGGGGCCGGTTTTCCGTCAAGAAAAGGTTCGCGGTGGAGTTTATAGACAATTTTCTCAATTTAATTTCTCAATTATCAACGATCCCAAACCAGTGACTGATGCTTTTATGATTTTTTTGGTTTATAATATTTTTAAAGAATTACAAATTGATGTTCAAGTTCAAATTAATAGTATTGGTAACGCGGAAACTCAAAAAGAATTTTTATATAAGTTTTCTAAATTCTTAAAAGAAAGAGGTCGTCGTTCCAAATTATGTCCAGAGTGTAAGAAAAATATGTTAAAATCTCCAGCTTTGCTTTTGGAGTGTCAAGAAGATGAATGTCTAAAAGTTCGAAGTGAGATGCCACAAATAATTGACTTCTTGCCCGAAGAAAACAACACTCGATTTTATAAAACTATGGAATTTTTGGATGAATTAGAAATCAATTATAATTTTAATCCATATTTAACTCGCGACTTGGGTTCATATAATGATTTGTTTTTTGAAATTTGGCCAATTGATAAAAGCGGTGAAGCTAATTCCAAATTTGTTTTGGGTCGTGGTGGTAGATATGATTTAGCTTTCTCTCATTTTAATAATAAAGAGGTTTCAATGATTGGTTTTAGTGGGGGATTGGACAGAACTTTAATCAAGGCTCGAGAAAATGAATTTTTTATTGATGACGATAGACCAGCTGTATTTTTGGCTCAAATTGATGCTTGCGCCAAGGCTAGCTCTATAACCTTGTTTAAAGAGTTGCTTAGCAAGGGTTTTAATGTTAAACAAGCTTTTCATTTAGACGGTCTCAAAGATCAATTAGAGGAAGCTCGTTCTTTTAAGGCAAAATTTGTGCTAATATTAGGTAAAAAAGAATTAGCAGAGGAGACAATTCTATTTAGAGATACTGATTCTGGTGTTCAAGAAATCATTGCTCGCAAAGACTTGATTCACCGTTTAGAGAAGGGGCTTGAAAATTAATAAATACTGTGTTATATAATAACTATAAAAATTAAGTAACCAAATTTTGGTTAATATAGAAAGGAAGGTGTTTTATGGCTGATTTAAAAAAGAAAAAGGGTGAAAGTTTTGAATCTTTTTTGCGCCGTTTTAAAACTGGCTTAAAAAACAATAAAAGATTAGAATCTTTCCGCAAAAAACAAACTTATAGCAAGCAAAAAACTAAGATTCAATTAAAGAATTCTGCTTTAGCTAGAATTGAAATTGGTAAGAAATTTGAGACTCTTAGAAAAACTGGTAAATTAAAAGATGGAAAATAATTTATTTATCTAAAGATAATTTGTTTGTAAATAAAAAGAAGTCGATTGAGTCGACTTCTTTTGTTTATTGTTTATTTAGAAAAAATATTTTTAAATTTATTGTAAACTCCTTTTTGTGAATATTGTTTAATTCTTTCTTTAGCGTGTTTAGTTTTAACAAAGTTTAGCCATTGAGGGTTGGGTGTTTTTCTGTTTTTGTCAATAATAATTTCTACCAAATCTCCATTTTTTAATTCAGTATCTAAACCTGATATTTTTTCGTTAATTAAAACTTGAGAGGCCTTATTACCTACATCGGTGTGAATAGCATAAGCAAAATCAATCGGGGTTGATTTTTCGGGCAGTTCAATTACGTCTCCCTTAGGTGAGAAAACAAAAATTCTATTTTGAAAAACATTATTTTTTATTTCTCTGACGAAATCCTCAGCTTCCTGATTTTCTTTTTGAATCTCTAAAATTTCTTTTATCCAATTGGGTTTGCGAAAATCATCAGTGTCGTTTTTGTAATTCCAGTGAGCTGATAAACCGTATAAAGATTCTTGGTGCATCTCTTGGGTTTTAATTTGAAATTCGGTTGCTTTATTGTCTGGTCCAATAACAGTAGTGTGTAAACTGCGATAACCATTTGGTTTCGGCAGTGAAATATAATCCTTGAAACGATGGGGGATCGGCTTCCAAATAGTATGAATTATTCCCAAAACCTTGTAGCAGTCTTCAATGTTTGGCACTACTACTCTCAGGGCAAACACGTCATAAATTTCGTCAAAGCGACGATCTTTTCTCTGCATTTTTTGCCAAATACTATATAAATGTTTAAACCTTGCAGTAATTTCATAATCAATATTAGTTTTTTTTAATTCTTCTTCTAAAATATTTTTAGTTCTTTGAAAGAATTGATTTCTTTCAGATTTTCTTTCAATTTCATATTTATATTCTATTTCATTGTACTCTTTGGGATAGAGGTATTTGAAACATAAATCTTCCAATTGCCATTTGAGGCGCCAGATACCAAGTAGTCCGGCAATCGGCGCATAAATTTCTAAAGTTTCTTGGGCAATGCGTTGTTGTTTATTTTCTGGTAGGGCTTCTAGGGTTCTAAGATTATGTAAGCGATCACAAAATTTGATATAAATAATTCTAATATCATCAGCTACGGCTAAAAACATTTTTTTTAAATTTTCTCGATAACGCTCTATACCGCGGTATTTAATTTTTCCTAGTTTGGTAATTCCTTCCACTAGAAAAGCCACTTCCTCGCCAAAATTTTCTTTGATATCCTCAATTGTGTATTCGGTTTCTTCTGGTACATCATGTAAAATGCCGGCAATGATGGTGCTGACGTCAGCTTTGATTTGAGTTAGAATAAAGGCGGTGTGTAGAGGGTGCTCGATATATGGTTCACCGCTCTTTCTGCATTGCCCAAAATGTGCTTTTTCAGCAAAAAGATAAGCTTTTTTTATTAGCTCAATATCAATATCAGGGTTGGAATCCAGAGCACTGCTTAGCAGTCTTTCAATTGTCATATCTTTGGGGCAAATGTTTAAATATTTTCAAAAGTATGTTATAATACTCTTACAATATATAATAATATAAATTATTTAATTTAGCAATTTATAAACAATAAATTAATATTTAAATTTATGCTTAAAAATAAGAGAATCATCTTGTCATTTCTTTTTATTATTTCGTTTTTTTGTCTTTTTTTGACTGAAATTCAAGCAGTTTTCGCTTCTGATATTGCCGGAGAAGAGATTATTAATAATTCAATTATTTTAAAAGATACCGACCCTCGGACTATATTTGTTAAAATTATAAATATTGCTTTTGGCTTTTTGGGTGTTATCGCTCTGGCTATTGTGCTTTATGCTGGGTTTTTGTGGATGACTTCCGAGGGGCAGGAGGATAAAATTGAGAAGGCTAAAAAAATATTAAAAAATGGCCTAATAGGTTTGGCTATTATTTTAGCATCTTGGGGAATTGTGTCCTTTGTTTTTAGATCTTTATTTCCTTCCAATAATACTTCCAGTTTTTCTCAAGAATATCGTGATAATTTTTTTCAAAATGGTTTAGGGGCCATTGGTAATTGTAGCGTGGAAAGTGTTTATCCAGTTGCTGGCTCAGTTGATGTGGCTCGTAATACTATGATAATGGTAACTTTTAGAGAGCAGGTTGATAAAAATACTTTTATTCCTGCCAATGCCAGTATTTGTTTAGAAGAAAATTTTGACCTGAAAACTTTGAAATGTTCTTCTCCGGTTAATTTTACTAGCAACACCAATGATAATAAAATTTTTGTTTTGCAAAACGAAATATTGGGGAATGAAAATGGACCTAGTAATTATGTAGTTTATCTTTCCAATGATATTTTATCTTTGAATACCGGAAAGGGAATTTTTGCTAATTGTACCAACAATAATTTTATTTGGACTTTTTCTGTTAGTAATAAATTAGATTTAACTCCACCACAGGTTGTCTCGGTTTTCCCTGGGGTTGATAATTCGGCTGATGTTAGTAGTTTTTCTGAATTAGCTCAAGCTACAGCTACTCTTACTATTTCTGGGGCTGGCAGGCCCAACACCAGCGTCTCTCCTTATATAGTCCAAAATTCTCTAGAATATTTAGGTGGAACAACTGCCTCTATTGATGTTTCATTAAGCCCATCTTATAATGATGTTTTTGATAAGTTTGAGATAACAGTTGATGCCAGTAAAACCAAAGCTCAATTAAGAGGAATTATTAATGCTGGTGGTAGTCAAACCTTTAATTTGGATATTGTTGAAGACGGAATTGATTATAAGATAGTTGGTTATGCTCCTTTAACTATGGTTTTAAATCCAAATTTTTCAGCAGGAAATTCTTGGCGATTTAGTGTGGCTAAAAGAGTTTTACCCGATAGTTTGACCGTTGGCACTGATGTTTATTATTTTGGTAGTGGTGCTGGCGAAATTCGTTCCGGAACAGCTTCTACTTTAGCGGCTAACATTGTCAATGGTCTTAGCGCCAATCCCAACGTTGAGGTTTATGATTATACTTCTGGCTCTTTAACTATTAAATTGCGAGCCAAGGTAGCTGGAACTAGTGGCAATAATTTACAATTATTATCTTCAACTAATGTTATAACAGCTACTAGTTTTTCTGGTGGAGCAAATAGAGTTGATACGGTTACAATCAACGGTAAAAAAGATCAACCCAAAAATAGCATTATTCAAATAAATTTTAATGAAGCTATAAATCCACTTAATATTAATGATTACATGAAGGTTATTAATATGTCTGATGAGAATAAAGTAGTGCCCGGAAAATTCTCTATTTCTTCTGATTATAAAACAGTTGAATTTAAATCAAACGATGAGTGTGCTGTTAATGGTTGCGGAGAAAAAATTTATTGTTTGCCGGGTAACTCCAATATTAAGGTGGAAATAATGGCAGCCTCCTTGTTTAATTGTCAGGGAAGTGATATAAATTGTTCTAGCAAGAGCCCTTATTCTTCTTGTTTGGCTGATATTTGTACTAATGATGAAGGGCGCTATCATCCTCAGGCTGATATTTTCAATATAAATGGGGTAATGGATGCAGCAGCCAATTCACTTGATGCCAACAAGGACACTTATGCTAATGGTCCAGTCAGTTTTCGTTATTTAAATGATGACAATACTTTAGCTGGTGATAATTTGAGTTGGTCTTTTTGGACAAATAATAATATTGAAGCGGGCGCTCCTCGGATTGAAAGTGTTTCACCTGAAGTCGGAGCAACTTCTACTAATTTATTTTCCCCAATAAAAATTTCTTTCAGTAGATTGATGATGACAAGCACTCTAAGAACCGGAGAAATTATTTTAAATAATGGTTTTCAGGATGTGGTGCATCGCTTAGTTAATTTGATTGCTGGTCAATTTGTTGGATATTGGATAAGTTCAGAGAATTTGGATGTTGCTTCTCCGGGTCAACCTTTGGATACTGTGCCTGACAAAACAACATCATATATTGAACATGCCAAATTCTTTGAAGGGGCTGATTATAGTCCACAAATTGGATCTGGCGTTAAAGATATTTATCAAAATTGTTTTAAACCTAGCGCTGGTTTGGGTTGTGCTGGTGATGATCCAAGCACTCCTTATTGTTGCGATGGTGTTTCTACTAGCACTCCTTGTGCTCAATAAAATAGTTTAAAACGATTTTAAGATTTATTAGTTTTATTTTCATTTCAAATATTGTAAAATAATTATAATATTTATTATTAAAAAAATTATAATTTTCTAGCGGCTAAGGAAAACTGTAATTACAAAATTTATGGTAAAAGATAAAAAAAACAAAGACATTGTGTCTGAAACAAAGAGTGCTGGCTCTCCAAAATCAGAAGCTGCTATGTTGGCTATGCAACAGATCAAAAGTAAATTTGGTGATGGTGCTATTATGAAATTTGGCGAAGCTCGTAAAACAAATGTTGATGCTATTCCAACAGGTTGTCTATCTTTGGATTTAGCTTTTGGTATTGGTGGTGTTCCTCGAGGTAGAATTATTGAAATTTTTGGCCCAGAATCTTCTGGTAAAACAACTCTAGCCCAACATATCGTGGCTGAAGTGCAAAAATTGGGTGGTATTGCTGCTTTTGTGGATGCTGAGCATGCTCTTGATCCTGATTATGCTGAAAAAATTGGTATTAACGTCAAAGAAATGCTTATTTCTCAGCCAGACACGGGTGAACAAGCTTTGGAAATAGTAGAGACCTTGGTTCGTTCTAATGCGGTTGATGTTGTCGTAGTTGATAGTGTGGCAGCTCTTGTCCCACAAAAAGAAATCGAAGGCGATATGGGAGATCAGCACATGGGTCTTCAAGCTAGACTTATGAGCCAAGCTTTGAGAAAATTAACTGGCGTTGTAGCTAAAACCAAAACTGTGGTTATCTTTATTAACCAAATTAGAAACAAGATTGGAGTATTTTTTGGCAATCCTGAAACTACCAGTGGCGGAAATGCTTTGAAATTTTATTCTTCAGTTCGAGTTGAGGTTCGTCGCAGTGCACAAATTAAACAGGGAGAAAAAATTATTGGAAATAGAGTGAAAGCCAAGGTAGTAAAAAATAAAGTGGCAGCTCCTTTTAAATCAGCTGAGTTTGACATTATGTATAATGAGGGCATATCATTGGCTGGCGACTTGCTTGATTTGGGTGTGGAATATGATGTTATTAAAAAATCTGGTAATTCTTATGCCTTTGGTGAGGTGAAGTTGGGAGTTGGTCGAGAAAATGCTAAAAATACTTTGAAAGAGCAAGTAAAATTAATGAAAGAAATTCGAGAAAAAATTGTAGGCGCTTACCAAAGTAAGGATAATAAATAAAAAATATGGAAGTATCAAATAAAATAGAAGAATTAGAAAAGATTAAAAAATCTTCCCACTCCTTTTTTTCTGGCTTGCTGACTTTTTTGAAAGAATATTCAGTTTTGGGTTTAGCTATTGGTTTAATTATTGGTCAGGCCTCAAAAGATTTGGTTGATTCAATGGTGGGTGGAATTTTTATGCCCTTTGTTCAGCTAATAATTTCTAAAGATAAATTTGATGGAATGAATTTTATTTTTCGGGGAGTTTCTTTTAACTTCGGCGGAGTATTGTCAACCTTCCTATCATTTTTAATTATTATGTTTTTACTTTATTTCATTGTAAAAAAGATAATCAAAAATGATTCCTTGTTAGAAAAGAAAAAATAAATTCATTAATTAAAATTTATGGCTACTATTGTTTTAGGAATTGATCCTGGAATTGCTGATACTGGGTATGGAGTAATTGAAATAGAAAAAAACAATTTAAATTGCTTGGAGTTTGGCTCTATTAAGACATCGCCTCAAGAAACTTTTTCAGCTCGCTTATTAAAGCTGGAGCAGGAATTGCAGAGGCTTGTTGATAAATATAAGCCAAACTTAGCTTCGGTGGAAAAATTGTTTTTTAATTCTAATGTTAAGACAGCTATGACTGTTAGCCAGGCTAGAGGAATAGCACTATTAGTTATTGAAAGAAATAATATCAAATTAGTTGAATTTACCCCCTTACAAATCAAGCAAAGTGTTTGCAATTTTGGTCGAGCTGACAAAAATCAGGTTAAAAAAATGGTTAAATTAATTTTAAATATAAAAGAGCAGATAAAGTCGGATGATAGCGCGGACGCCTTGGCGGCAGCTATTTGTGCTTCGGCTTGTCGTTTTAATTAAAAAAAATGTTGAAGAAAATAAAAGTTGTTCATATTTCAGCTGAGGTTTCTCCTTTTTCTAAAACAGGAGGTTTGGCGGATGTTAGTCGCAGTCTACCCAAAGCTTTGTTCCGCTTGGGTCATCAGGTTTCTATTATTACTCCGTTATACTCTAAAATAACTGATAAGGAGAAATTCAAATTAAAATTAATTTATAAAGACGTTAAGATAAATCTTGATTCAGAAAATTCAGAAATTGTTAGCTTTTGGAAAGGGCAGTTGATTAGTGGCTTACCAGTTTATTTTGTTGAAAGTAAAAATCATTTCTCCAAGCACAAAAAAATGTATATTTCAGAGAAAGACAATATTCGCTTTCTAGTTTTTGATGTAGCTGCCTTAAAATTATTAAGTCTTTTAGATGAAAGTCCTGATATTATTCACTGTCATGATTGGCACTCTGGCCTTATTCCATATTTTGTAAAAAATAAATTTCGTTATACCAAAAATTTAAGTAATAGCAAAATTATTTTTACTATTCACAATTTAGCCTTTCAATTAGCCAAGGGTTGGTATGAAATTCCGGTCTCCAAAAAAGATTATGGTCGAAAAAAATTACCTCTAGCTAGCGATCCTAACTTTTTAAATATTAATTTTGTTAAGCGAGCTATTCTGTCAGCTGATATTATTAATACTGTTAGTGAAAAATATCGAGAAGAAATTATGACCAAAAAATTTGGTCAGGATTTGCATCGAATTTTGAAAAATAGGGAAGATCGTTTATTCGGCGTGGTCAATGGTATTGATTATTTTTCCTATAATCCTCAAAAGGACAAGGGTTTATTTAGAAAATATGGAATTGAGAATCATTATTTAAAGGGTGATAACAAAGAATATCTACAGAAGAAATTGGGTTTGAGTATTGATAGGGATATACCCATGTTTTGTTCAACTTCACGCATTGCTCATCAAAAAGGTTTTGTTATTATTTTGAAATTATTACCTTATCTATTACGTCTTGATATTCAGATGATTTTTATGGGGGATGGTGATGCTGATTTTATTAAGGGTTTAAAGAAGTTACAAAAATTACATCCTAAAAAAATGGTTTATTTGCCGTATTTTCAAAAAAATGAACACTTAGAAACCTTGCTGTATGCAGCTTCAGATTTTTTTATACTACCATCAAATTATGAACCTTGTGGCATAAATCAAATGATAGCTATGCGCTATGGAGCTATTCCAATTGTTCGAGGCGTTGGCGGACTTTTTGATACGGTTGATAATTTTAGCCCGCTTACTAATAAGGGAACTGGATTTATTTTTAAATTAGAAGATGAATTTTCTTTTTTTGGAGCTATCGCTAGAGCTTTAGAAAATTATAAGCACAAAAAAGTTTGGCAAGAACTTATTGGTCGAGCAATGTTGAAGTCTAGTAGTTGGGAAATACCAGCTAGAAAATACCTGGAGCTTTATAAGAAAGCTTTGAAAATTAAAGAATAAATTATGTTGTGGTTAAATTTTTTACATCTTTATCAACCAGCTAATTCTGATGCTTACAAGATTAAAGAAGCAGCTGATTTGAGTTATATCCGTATTGTTAAAGCGTTAGAAAAAAATCCTCAAGCCAAATTTACCTTAAATATTTCGGCTTGTTTGGTTTTGCGTCTGTTGGAATTGGGATACCAAGATTTGATTAATCGAATCAACGTTCTAATTGAAAAAGGACAGGTGGAATTAGTTGGTTCAGCTGCTTATCATGCTCTTTTGCCATTATTAGATGATATTGAGGTTAGCGCTCAAATTAAAGAGCATCATAATATTATTAAAGATAATTTTCCCAAGGCTAAACTTCGAGGATTTTTCTTGCCAGAAATGGCCTATAGTCCTAGGGTAGCTAAATTGATTAAAAAACTTGGGTATTCTTGGTTGATTTTGGACGAAATTTCTTATATTGGAAAAAAGGAGCTTGATTTTAATAAGGTTTATTGCGATAAAAATTCTAATTTAAAAATAATTTTTCGTTCAAGAAAAATTTCTAATACCTATGTTCCAGTTTCAGTTTTAAAGATTTTGGAAACAGAAAAAAATAATAAAAACAAAGAGGAGAATATTGTTATTAGTGCCTGCGACGCAGAGCTTTTTGGTTTGCGCCATATTGATCGCTCTCGTAGTCTAGAGGCTTCTTTGAAGGAAGATGAAATTAAAACCATGCTTCTTTCAAAATACGTTGACCGGTTTAAGGTTTTTGAAAAGATTAATTTGAGAGAAAGTAGTTGGGAGTCAACTGAAAAATATTTAGAAAAAAATATCCCTTTTCATTTGTGGTTTGATAAAAACAATGAAATACACACTAGATTATGGAAATTAGCCAATTTTGCTATTGTTTTATACCGCAAATATCAAAAAGATGACAATGTTTTTTGGTCTCGTTGGCACTTAGTTCGTGGTTTAGCCTCTTGTTCTTTTTGGTGGGCCAGTGCTTATAATTTTAAGAAAAGTTTTGGCTCTTATGCTTGGAATCCAGACGAGATTGAGAGAGGGGCTGATGAATTAATTCGTGCTATTAGGTCTTTGGAAAAATCAAGTTCTCGTTTAGAAAAAATTAAAGCTGAAGAAATATTTATTGCTATTAAAAAAGCAGTTTGGACCAAGCATTGGAATGAAAACAGAAAAAGTAAAGGCAATAAAATTAGCAAACTTTTAGATGAAAAATATGTTTTGCAATTTTTTAATAAAAAAGTTTTGCCTTTATATTCTGAATTTGAAAAAATTGATAGAGTTAAAATTATTCCTCACAAAAATCATATTTGGGAGAGTACTTATCATGTTGTATTAGAATTTAAAATTACTTTTTCGGAAAAATTAAATAAAAATAAAGACAAGAAAAAAGATTTTTCTTTTTTCTGCACAGCTCACTCTAGTGAGCCGCGAAAAAATGTTTATGATATTTTAAAATATTTGTGGGACAGTGGTTTTGCTTCTGGTTTTTTGACTATTCCTAAGCCATTATTTTATTCCAAATATTTTAACGCTTCTTTTTATCGAGGAGTTTCAGGTGATAGTTTATTAAACTTCATGAAAGATGAAAACAAGGAGGAAATTGAAAAAATAATTAAAAAAACAGCTGAGTGGTTGGCAAAATTACATAAATTATCAGTTCTAGATGATTTAAATTATAATAAAAGAAATAATTATATTAAAACAGTTATTCCTGGCTATAAACAAATTATGAAAAGTCTAAACTCAGTTTATGGTGGGGAATATTTGGAAGACATTAAAAATATTTATAAAGTTTTAATGGAAAAAGAGAATTTGTATTTATCAGGTTTAAATAAAAGATATTTAATTCACGGAGACGTGCATCCAGAAAACATTATAAAAATGGGAAGAAAAAAAATGGCCATGATTGATTTCGCTGATATTTGTTTGTCTGATTTTGCACGTGATTTAGGGTCATTTTTTCAGCAACTAGATTATCGTTTTGAGAAGCTTGAATATCCTAGTACTTACTCCACTAAAATAAAAGACTTGTTTTTACAATCTTATTGCAAGAAAGCTAAAATTAAAATTAATGATAATTTAAAAGAGAGAATTGATTTGTATTACAATTGGACAGCTATTCGTACAGCTACTTTTTGGTTGTTGAAATACAAACCAGATCCAGAAAGAGCTAAACCTATGATTGCTGAAGTTAAATTAAAATTAAAATTAAAATAAATATGTTGATTGATTTGCAAATTCATTCCAATTTTTCTGATGGTTTTTTGAGTCCCAAGGAATTGGTTAAAAAATTAAAAAAAGAAGGAGTGAAAGTTGCTTCCTTAACTGATCACAATAGTATTTCTGGCTGGGATGAATTTCAAAGAGAAGCAAAAAAAGTTGGCCTTAAGGCTATTCCTGGTTTAGAAATTTATATTCAATTTAAAAAAAAGAAGATCAATATCTTGTGGTATAATTTTGATATTAAAAATGAAGCTTTGCAAAAAATATTAAAAAGTTCGCGCCAACATCGGGTTTTATCGGTTAGAAAATCTTTGGAAAAATTAAAGCGCCGTGGTTTTAAAATTGATGTAGATAAAATTATAACTGGGTTTAATGATTATATTCCTGTTAATCGCCTGGGTACTAAAATAGCAGAAAACCCTTTTAATTATAGAAAAATAGTGGCTGAGCTGATTGAAAAAAGAGGGAGGGATAAAGTAATTTTGCCTTTACGTGAGGAAGATATTTTAGGTGAATTATTTTTTAATAAAAAATATGGAAGCCTGAGCGAGTCTTATGTTGACTACCAAAGAATTTTAAAAATAAAAAAACAGGTTGGTGGACAAATAGTTTTTTGTCATCCTGGTAAACATAATAAGTTTTCCAACAATGCTACTGAAAAATTAAAAGATGCTGGCCTGATAGATGGAATTGAGGTTCTGTCGCCTCACCACCCCCTGGGAGCAATTATGTATGCTCAGTTTTTATCTGAAAAATTTGACCTAATAGCGACCGGTGGTTCTGATTTTCATTTGGCTGAAGGGCGAGAAGCTTTAATTCAGAGCTCTAATGACTGGTTTAGAATTGACAGTAGTAAATTAAGGAGAATCAGGGAGATTATTGGCTAAATTAAAAAAATAGTATATTATAAAAGGGTTCGGATAATGACTCAAATATAGTCGTTTTTATATAAAATATAATAAATATGGCAAAAAAAAATAAAAGAAGAGTAAAAGAAGAGGAACTTATGGAAGAGGATAACCCCTTTGATAGTGATAGAATAAAAATTAGTTTAATAGCTATCTTAGTTTTTGTTCTAGGTGTTATCAGTTTTTTATCACTTTTTGCCTTGTCGGGTAAATTTGGTTTATTTTTGAATAAAACTTTATCTTTAGGTTTTGGTTGGAGTAGATGGCTATTTCCAGTATTGTTGATTGTTTTAAGCTTGGCTATTTATCGAGGAAGAAAATTTTTCCCTCATATTGCAAATTATGTTGGGCTTTTTCTTTCTTTTTTATTTGTGCCAACTTTGTTACATTTCTTTTTTAAAGTTTCTGTTTCTGAAATGAAAGCTAGCGAAGGTTTGGGTGGGGGATATTTAGGTTATTATTTAGGTTTTTTTATTAAAAATATTTTGGGTTTTTGGGGAGGTTTAGTTATTATTTTAGCAGTTTTGGTTATTGCTTCTATTTTATTATTTAATATTACTCTTTCTCAAATTGTTGGTTCTGAGTCTTATCTTTTTAAATTAATAAAAAAGGTTTCCCAATTTTTTGAATTTAAAGATAGACTAGAGGAAGAGGAGTCGCCTCAGATTCCAGAAAATTTAAATCAAGAAGAGCTTTTTGAAGAAGAGGAGGAAGAAGAGGATGCAAGTGCTCCATTATTTAGTAAAAAGGATCTTTATCCTGAAAATAATAAGGAAGATGGTAAACAAAATATTTCATTGGCCGTTAAAGAAAAGGATACTAAAATTGATTGGAAAACAAAAAAAATAAAAATTGACTTACCTTTAGATTTATTGAGTGATAAAATTAATAAGGCCACTAGCGGAGATATTGATAGTAATGTTTTAATTATTCAAAGAACTTTAGAAAATTTTGGAATTTCAGTTGAGATGGGGGAGGTTAATGTTGGGCCAACTGTTACTCAATATACTTTTAAGCCATCGGAGGGTATAAAAGTTTCTCGTATTACAGCTTTAAGTAATGATTTGTCCCTGGCCTTAGCAGCTCATCCTATTAGAATTGAAGCTCCTATTCCAGGAAAATCTTTAATTGGTATTGAAGTGCCAAATAAAGCTAAAGCTATTGTTGGCCTAAGAGAGGTTTTAGAAGATAAAGATTTTAAACTACGCACTAGCAATTTGATAGCAGCTTTAGGAAAAGATGTTTCTGGTAGAAATATTGTTTATGATATTGCTAAAATGCCACATTTATTAGTAGCTGGGGCCACTAATTCTGGTAAGTCGGTTTGTTTAAATACAATTATTGTTTCTCTACTATACCAAAATAATCCAGCCGATTTACGCTTTATTATGGTCGATCCCAAGAGAGTAGAATTGCCAATGTATAATGGCATTCCTCATTTATTAACTCCAGTTATTACTGAGGTTAATAAAACAGTTAATGCCCTGCGTTGGTGTTTGAATGAAATGGATAGACGTTATGAAATATTAAATCAGGCCAGTAAAAAAAATATTCAAACCTATAATCAATCTAGCAAAGAAAGAATGCCTTATATTGTTTTTGTAATTGATGAATTAGCTGATTTAATGGTGGCTGCCTCCAAAGATATTGAAGGAAGTATTATTCGTTTAACTCAAATGTCTCGCGCTGTGGGTATTCATTTAATTCTTGCAACTCAAAGACCAAGCGTTGATGTTATTACTGGTTTAATTAAGGCCAACACTCCTTCACGTATTGCTTTCTCGGTAGCTTCCTTGGTTGATTCCAAAACTATTTTAGATACTTCCGGTGCTGAAAAATTATTAGGCAAAGGTGATATGTTATTCTCCACTGCTGAATTATCTAAGCCTAGAAGAATCCAAGGAGCCTATGTTGATGATAATGAAATTTTGGCTATTGTAAATTATATCAAAGAAAAATATGGTTCAGCTGATTACTTGGATGGTATAGTAGAAAGACAAAAGGTTAGTGGGGTGGCTGGTGTTGGTCTAGATGGAACTACTGGCGACGAAGATGAACTTTTGGATGAGGCTCGAGAAATTGTAGTAGCCGCGGGCAAGGCTTCAACTTCATTTTTGCAACGTCGCTTGCGTATTGGTTATTCTCGTGCTGCCAGTATTTTGGATGCTTTAGAAGAATTGGGTGTGGTTGGGCCTTCTAATGGCTCCAAACCACGTGAAATATTACTATCTAAACAAGAATATGAAAATAGTATTGCCGGAGCTTCGGCTATGGCCGGTATGCCACTTCATGACAGAAAAGAGAGCAAGGCTCCTAGTGATTATCTTTATGCAGAAGATGAAAGCCCTTTAGTTTTTGAAAGTGAAGAAGAGACCGGAGAAGATGAAAGCGAAGACGATGTTTTTTCTGAGGATGAGTTAGGCGAAGAAATAGTGGAAGAGGAAGGTGAAGAGGTGGAAGAGGGGTTTGATAGAGAAGATGAGAACGAAGAAGAGAGTGAAGATGAAGATGATTTTGTAGAAGAAATTTCTAATAATAAAAAAACAAATAAAATAAACAAAGCTTCAGAAAAAAATACAAACATCAGTTCTTCTGAAGATGATGACTTTGGAAAATTTTTCTCTAAATAAAACAATTATGAAAATATTTTTAGCGTACTTAAAAAAAATAATTCCTAAAAAATTATTTAAAAAATTACAACCTCATTATCATTATTTTTTAAGTTTTTTGTCAGCTTGTTTATATTGTCATCCAAGTAATAAATTAATTGTTATTGGCATTACTGGAACGTCAGGAAAAACTAGCTCTACCTATTTAATGGCTCGAGCTTTGAGCGATTCCGGCTATAAGACTGGTTATACTTCTACGGCTATGTTTTCTGATGGTGATAAAGAGTGGTTGAATGATAAAAAAATGACCATGGTTGGTCCGTTTTTTACTCAAAAAATATTAAGGAAAATGGTAAAAAATGGCTGTTCTTACGCTATTGTAGAAACTACTTCGGAGGGTATTAGACAATTCCGCCATCGTTTTATAAATTATGATTTTGTAGTTTTTACTGGTTTGTATCCAGAACACATTGAATCTCATGGTAGTTTTGAAAATTATAAAAAAGCTAAAGGAGAATTATTTGCTCACTTAAAACAATGTGCTCCTAAATATTTGAATAATAATGGACAGATAGTTAAGGTTAAAAATAATTTAGCCAAAATTGATTTAAATAGAGTTAAAAAAACTTTTATCATTAATAGTGATGACGAGCATGCTTCTTATTTTTCATCTTTTTGGGCTGAAGAAAAAATATTTTATTCAGGAAATTTTAGAGATGATTTGGAGGCTAAGGTTTTTTTCTTTGATAAAATAAATATTAGCTTAGCTGGGACCTCTTTTGATTTTATTTTTAAAGAAAAAAATGAATTTTCT
The DNA here is from genome assembly GCA_964472595.1 of uncultured Gammaproteobacteria bacterium. Classification (GTDB taxonomy): domain Bacteria; phylum Patescibacteriota; class Patescibacteriia; order Patescibacteriales; family UBA12465. The sequence goes on from CAYYLI010000007.1 coordinate 18,864, forward strand.
CACCGAAGTGTAAATTTAAAATTGTGGGGCGAATTTAATGTGATTAATTCCATGCCACTTTTGTCTTTAATTTATAGTTTGGATCTTGATCAAAATTTAGTTATTTCAGCTTTAGAAAAAATAAAAAATATTCCTGGGAGAATGGAGTTAGTTGATGTCGGGCAAAAATTTTTAGCTATTGTTGATTATGCTTATGAGCCAACAGCTATGAAAAAAATGTATGATCTAATTTATTTTTTGAAAGAGCAAATCTCTGAAACTGGATACTTACCTAATATTATTCATGTTGTTGGTTCAGCTGGCGGGGGCAGGGATAAAGATAGACGTGAGGTTATGGGAAGAATGGCTGGTGAAAAATCTGAATTTGTTATTGTAACAAATGAAGATCCCTATGACGAAAATCCTTTAGATATTATTAACCAGGTAGCCAGTGGAGTGCGTGAAGCTGGCAAAATTGAGGGACAAAATTTATTTAGAATTTTGGATAGAAGGGAAGCAATAAAAAAAGCTTTGCAATTAGTCAGTGAAGGTGATATAATTATAGTAACCGGAAAAGGTTGCGAGCAAGCTATTTGTTTAGCTAATGGCTACAAAGCGCCTTGGGATGATCGCTTGGTTTTAAAAGAAGAAATCATTAAATTGACATAAGATTATAAAATTAAATAATTACTTATGAAAAATAATAAGCAAGCTTTTACTCTAATAGAATTATTAGTGGTGATTGCTATAATTGGTATTTTATCAACCATGGCGGTTGTAGCTTTGCAAGGAGCTAGAGCTAAAGCTCGTGATGCTAAAAGAATTACTGACATTCGCCAAATGCAAACAGCTTTGGAATTATATTTTAATGATTGGAATTCTTATCCTAGCGCGGTAACAGCTGGAGCTAGTATTGGAACAGGAACTGATATTTATATGTTAACAGTTCCAACAGGTCCAACACCAGCTGATGGCGATTGTGTTAGCTCAGCCTATTCTTACCAACAGCTAAATGGAGGAGGCAGCTATTATTTACAATTTTGTTTGAGTGGCAATGTCGGTAGTTTGGGGTCTGGTATAAAATGTGCTAGTCCTTTAGGAATTATTTCTACCAGTACAGCCTGCTTTTAAAAATATTGACGCTTTTATAAATTTTTGCTACTATTTAAATAGTAGATTATATATAAATTTAAATAAATATTCTTTGTTCTCTAAAACAAAGAAAAAAATTAATTATGAAAAACAACAAAAAACAAGCTTTTACCTTAATTGAATTA
>CAYYLI010000008.1:0-7390 GCA_964472595.1 uncultured Gammaproteobacteria bacterium
AAATTTAAAAGGACTGTTTTAAACAGCCCTTTTTTGTTTATAAAAAAGATTTTTAATGTTGACATTTTAATTTTATTAGTATAAAAAGTAATGAGGGTTTAGACCCTAAAGTTCATTAACAATAATGTAAACCACATCATAAATTGCATAATCAATTAAAGTATTAACTTAAATTTAATTAAAAATGAATGAGACTCTATTAAATCTCTGTATTAGCGCTTTGACTTCAGTGTTGGCGTTTTCTGTTGTTATTTGGTGCTTTGCTTCTCTTAAAAAAGAAAAGGAAATTGATCAAAAAATTCAAGCCATAGCTTCTTATATAAGAAAAGGGGCTAAAAGTTTTATTCGACAGCAATATATAGTTGCTGGAAGGGATATCTTTATTTTTTCAGCTCTTTTAGGCTTAGCAGCGTATTATGGGTATGTATCAATCTATACGCCCTTTGCTGTATTTACTGGAGCTTTCTTTTCAGGCCTAGCTGCATATATCGGAATGGTAGCCGCAACCTTGGCCGGTGGTATTGTTTCTCAAAAAACTGAAGATGGCATCTCTGAAACTGTTAAATTTGGTTTAAGGGGCGCTGCTGTTATGGGTTTTGTCGTTACTGGTTTTGTTTTGGCTGATTTAAGTCTTTGGTATGGTATAATTTATTTTACTAATCCGGGACTAGAAGAGAACGACTTGATACAATTAATTGTATCCACCGTAATAACATTTGCTTTTGGTTCAAGTTATATGGCTTTTAGAGCTCGTGTTTCTGGTGGTATTTTTACAAAAGCAGCTGATTTTGCGGCTGATGTTGTTGGTAAGGGTGAATATAAAATGGACGAAGATGATCCAAGAAACCCCGCTGTTATTGCTGATAATGTTGGAGATAATGTTAGTGATGTAGCTGGAATGGGGCAAGACTTAAATGAATCTTATGTTGGGGGAAATGTTGCTGCTATGGAAGCTGGGTGTTTTGCTTTTGAAAATTATGCAATTCTGCTCGGTGTATCAATATCTGCAGCCGTAATGATTAGAATACCAATTGCTATCTCATGTATTGGGTTGATAGCATCAATGATTGGGCTACTGGTTATTAGAAGTAAAAGTTGTGAATTCAAAAAACTTTTAAACAGCTTCCGCAAAGGAGTTTATTTGACATCACTTTTAACCCTAATTGGATCATTCTTTTTGATTTATTTTACTTTTGGTAATTTAAATTTTTTCTGGGCAGTTTTAGGAGGTCTTTTAGTTGGTAATTTATCATCTTTTGTTTCCGAATATTATACCAGCTCTAGCAACAGACCAACAAAGAATGTGGCTAAGCAAGCAACTGCTGGCCATCCAAGTGTTATTCTCAAGGGAACGTCTTCTGCTTACGAAAGTTCTTTTGTTACTGCTCTTGTTGTTGTTGTTGGAATGATTTTTGTTTTTTTGGCTTCTGGTGGAGCTACTGACTTTAATCTCGGTATTTATGGAATTTCTATTGCTGCCGTAGCCATGCTTTCAACATTACCAATAACCTTAACAATTGATGCTTTTGGTCCTATTGCTGACAATGCTCAAGGCATTTTAGAAATGAGCGGAATAAAAGGCGAAAGAGCAAAAATTGCCAATTCTATTGACTCTTTAGGAAATACTACCGCTGCTACTGGAAAAGGATATGCTATTTCTAGCGCTGCTTTTGCTTCGGTCGCATTACTTAATGCTCTTTGGCATATCGTTGTTTTCAATATGGATAAGTATAATCTACCCTTAGATTCAATAGACTTATCCATAACTAATATTTGGATAATAGCTGGTTTAATTATAGGAATAGCAACACCATTTTTATTTGTTTCCAAGTTATTAAACTCTGTAAACGAAGCAGCTTTTGTCTTAATTGCCGAAATAAAAAAACAATTACCAAAAATTTTATCAGGAGAAAAAGAGCCAAATTATGATATTTGTATTGTCGAAGCTACAAAAGCTTCTCAAAAAGGCTCAATTTTCCCAGGGATTATGGTTCTTGTTTTTCCGACAGTAATATGGATTTTTGGTGGTCCTGGAATGGCAATAGCATTTCTAGTCTCTGCCTTAGGAACTTCTTTTTTGACGGCTGTATTTATGGCTAATGCTGGTGGTTCATGGGATAATGCTAAAAAGTATATTGAAGCTGGTAATCTTGGAGGAAAAGGATCCCCTGCTCATGATGCTGCGATAACAGGTGATATGGTGGGTGATCCTTATAAAGACACTGCTGGGCCATCTCTAAATATTCTAATTAAGTTAATGATAACTTACTCAATTATGGCATCTGGTTTATTATTAAATGCTCACTACTCACTGTTTTAAAAAAACAATTATGAACACTGAAAACTCTTCGAGGATCATACAATCCTCAAAAAACCAAAAGATTTGCTTTCTTTGTCACATGAGAGCAATGTTTAAAAGACCATTTTTCTTCCGTTTAAATCAAAAAAGATTTAAAGGAGGGAATTAAATAAAAACCCATACAAAAGGCTGTAAATTACAGCCTTTTTTTATTTGATTTTTTCTGGAAATAAGGTATAATAAATAATGCGTTTTAGAAATAAATAATACTCTTTTTTTATGGAAAATCACACCTCAAATAACAAGTTTTACTGCTTAGATATGTTTCCTTATCCCTCTGGTTCTGGACTCCATGTTGGCCATGTTGAGGGCTATACAGCTTCAGATATTTTTAGCAGATACAAAAGAATGAAAGGCTTTGATGTAATTCATCCTATGGGATGGGATTCTTTTGGTTTACCAGCTGAAAATTATGCTATCAAAACTGGAGTTCACCCCAATCAAACAACTAGCGAAGCTATTAAATCTTTTAAAGGGCAGATGGAAAATCTTTCTTTATCATATGATTGGGATAGAGAAATTCAAACCTCACTACCAGAATATTATAAATGGACTCAATGGTTGTTTTTATTATTATACAAAAATGGTTTAGCCTACAAAAAGAAAGCTCAAGTCAATTGGTGTGAGAAGTGTTCTACTGTACTAGCTAACGAACAAGCGGAAGGTGGTGTTTGCGAACGTTGTGGAGAAAAAGTTATTCAAAAAGATTTAGAACAATGGTTTTTCAAAATTACTGACTTTATCGAAGACCAAGAATATAGAGGTCAAATGATAAAAGGATTACTTAGCGGCCTAGATGATGTTAATTGGCCTCAAACAACTAAGACAGCTCAAATTAATTGGATTGGAAAAAGTTCCGGAGCTAAAATTAATTTTGTAGTCAAAAATAATACCGGAGGAGAATATCTTCTAAATGTTTTCACTACTCGTCCTGACACTTTGTACGGTTGTACTTTTATGGTCATAAGCCCAGAACATAAAATGTTAAAAGAAATGAGTGAGGGAATTGAAAATCTAGAAGAGGTAAAAGAATATATTAACTTAGCTAAATCTAAAACTGAAATTGAAAGATTGATGAACACCAAGGACAAAACTGGAGTGGAGTTAAAAGGTCTTAGAGCAATTAATCCTGTAAACCAAAAAGAGATAAAAATATTTGTGGCTGATTATGTTTTATCTAGTTATGGTTCTGGTGCTATTATGGCTGTTCCAGCTCATGACGAAAGAGACTATGCCTTTGCTAAAAAATATAACTTAGAAATTATTGAAGTAATAAGTGGTGGAAATATAGAGCAAGAAGCTTACACGGGTGATGGAGAAATTATTAATTCTGATATTATCAACGGATTAAAAGTAGAAGAGGCCAAAGAAAAAATAATTTCTTTCTTAAAAGAAAAAAATATTGGTGAAGCTACAATAAATTATCGCATTCGTGATTGGTTAATATCTCGTCAAAGATATTGGGGGGCTCCAATTCCAATTATTTATTGTGATGATTGCGGTGAAGTTCCTGTGCCAGAAAAAGATTTGCCAGTGGTATTGCCAGAAGATGTAGACTTCCTGCCAAACGGAGAATCACCTTTGAAATATTCTAAAACTTTTCATGAAGTAACTTGTCCTATCTGTGGGAAAAAAGCTCGCCGAGAAAATGATACTATGGATACTTTTGTTTGTTCTTCTTGGTATTATTTTAGATATTTGGATCCAAAAAATACAACGGAGTTTGCTAGTAAAGAAAAAATAAAGGAATTAATGCCGGTTGATTTATACATCGGCGGAGCTGATCATAGTGTAATGCATTTACTCTACGCTCGCTTTATTGCTAAAGTTTTGCATAAATACGGTTATACCAATATTAATGAACCATTCAAAAAATTATGTCACCAAGGTATGATACTGGCCGAAGATGGTAGCAAAATGAGTAAGTCCAAAGGAAATGTTGTTAATCCTGATGATGTGATTTCAGAATACGGATCAGATACACTGAGGATGTATGAAATGTTTATGGGCCCACTAGAAGATCCAAAACCATGGAATACAAAAAATATTTTAGGGGTAAAAAGATTTTTAGAAAAGATTGAAAATATTTCTGATAATTTAACCGAGGAAGAAGTTGAGAATAAAGAAGTATTAATTGAATTGAACAAGACGATAAAAAAGGTTGGGGAAGATATTGAAGATATTAAATTTAATACTGCTATATCTCAACTCATGATTATGCTTAATACTTTTGCTAAGTTAGAGAAGAATAACAAAAAACATTTTTCTAACTTTTTATTAACCCTAGCTCCTTTTGCTCCAATACTTAGTGAAAAACTTTGGCAAAAAATAGGGAACTCTGATTCTATTTTCTCCCATGCTTGGCCAGAGTTTGACTCTTCTATTATTGCTGAAGAGAAAGTAACTTTAGCTGTCCAAATTAATGGCAAAACTAGAGCTATGATTGAAATTGATAGAGACAGTGCTGAAGAAACAGTAATTGAATTAGCTAAAGCCAATGATAATTCTTCTAGATACTTAAGTGATGGTTATAAAAAGGTTATTTATGTAAAAAACAAAATCATTAATTTTATTGTTTAACTATGACAGTACTATATCAAAAATATCGTCCCCAAAAATTCTCTGAAATTTTTGGACAAAATCACATTAAAGCCACTTTGCAAAATGAAATTTTGCGTCAACAAATTTCGCACGCTTATTTATTTTGTGGACCAAGAGCGGTTGGAAAAACAACCTTAGCTCGTGTTTTTGCAAAAGCGATAAATTGTCAAAACAGAAAAGATAATGAATTTGAACCTTGTAATGAATGCGCTATTTGTCAAAGCATTAATAGTTTTAACAATTTAGATGTTATTGAAATTGATGCTGCTTCCAATACTGGTGTTGATAATGTTAGAGAAAACATTATTTCTCTGAGTCGCGTAAAATCATCCAATAATAATTATAAAGTATTTATCATTGATGAAGTTCACATGTTATCTCTTTCAGCTTTTAATGCCTTGCTTAAAACTCTGGAAGAACCACCAAAAAATGTTATCTTTATTCTTTGTACCACTGAGATATATAAGGTGCCACTGACCATTATCTCACGTTGTGAGCGTTTTGACTTTAAGAGAATTAGTGTTAGCGATATGATTAGCAAACTAGAATCAATTACTAAAAGCGAAGGCCTGGAAGTGGAAAGAGAAGTCTTGGAATTAGTTGCTCTAAAATCAGACGGGCACTTACGTGATGCTGAAAGTCTGCTTAGTCAAATTATCGCTGTTTCTGGCAAAAAAATTGATATCGCTAGTGCCAACTTGGTTATTCCGTACAATAATTTAGAAGAGAATATAAAATTATTAGAATTTATCAGTAAAAAAGATGTCGCTTCAGCTATAAAAAGTATCAACGAAATTAGCACCAATGGAATAAATTTGAAAAACTTTTTAAATGATTTGGTAGAATTACTTCGCAAAATGATTCTAAGCAAGATTAATGATTCTTTATCGACAGTTTTGGGTTTGGATTTAAGTGAAAAATTGGAAATTAAAATTAGTGAATTAAATCGAAATTTCTCCATTTCCGATTTAGTTAGAATAACTGAAGAATTTTTAGAGGCTAATAAAAATTTAAGTTCAGCCTTGATTGCACAATTGCCATTAGAGCTAGCTATTATCTCTATTTGTAATAATATTGAATCAAATATTGCAACTACACCAAAAAGTAATTCTGACAAAAAAACAATTAACATCAATTCTGATAATGAAGAAAAAAATGTATCGCTAAATAATGAAACAGAAAAAGTAAAAGAAACGAAAGTGATTGAAAAAAAATCACTAAGCTCCAAAGATTCAATATTGCTGACTGATATTGAATCGCGTTGGACAGAATTTATCACCAAGCTAAAACCACACAATCATTCCTTATCCTTTATTCTACAATCTTGCAAAATTAGTGGTTTACAAGATCAAAAAATATTTCTGTCATTCAAATATAAATTTCACAAAGATCGCTTGGATAGTCCAGATATGAAAAGAATAGTAGAAGAAGTCTTGTGCGAAGTTTTTTCTTCCGATCTCAAGGTGGAATCAACAATTGATGAAAATTTAGAAATAAATAATAATAAAAATAATACTAACAACGAAGTTATTGATAATTTATTAAAAACTTTCGGCGGGCAAGTTATAAACTAAAATAAATATATGCTAGATATTAAAAAAATACGCGAAGAAAAAGATTGGGTTGAAAAATCTTTAAGAAAAAAAATGGGGGTAGAGGCTATAATCGATTTAGATAATATTATCAATTTGGACGATCAAAGAAAAAATTTGATTCCTCAATTAGAAGCCTTACAAGCAGAAAAAAATAAATTATCCAAAGTAAAACCAGATGAAGAAACTATTGAAAAAATTAAAGCAACTAATAATGAGATAAAATCTTTAGAAGAAAGTTTAGCTAAAGTTGAAGAAGATTTGAAAGAAGCTTTATTAGCTTTGCCAAACATTGTGGCTGATGATGTAATAGCTGGAGGTAAGGAAAACAATAAAGTTTCCTACACCTTTGGAACTAAGCCAAGTTTTGATTTTACCCCTAAAAATCACGTGGAATTAGCTGAAGCTTTGGATATTATTGATTATAAAAGAGCAGTAAAGATGTCCGGTTCTGGTTTTTGGGCCTATAAAGGAGCCGGGGCTTTATTGGAGTGGGCTCTGCTTAGTTATTTTATCTCTTACCACACCAAAAATAATTATACTTTTTTAATTCCACCATTTCTTTTAAATGAAGCTTCAGCTTATGCCTCTGGTCATTTACCAAAATTTGGGGAAGACCTATTTTGGATTAAGGATGAGAAATTATGCTTGAATGCTACCGCTGAAATGATGTTGGGCAACTATCATCGTGATGAAGTGTTAAGTGAAGAAGAGTTACCTTTACGCTATATTGGATATTCAGCTTGTTTTAGAAGGGAAGCCGGCTCATATCGTCAAGAAGAAAGAGGTATGATTCGCGGTCATCAATTTAATAAAGTTGAAATGTTTCAATACACAA